>NZ_KZ819094.1:0-70743 GCF_003115855.1 Brenneria corticis | reverse complement strand
CATCAAACAAGTAGAAAGCCTCATGCGAAAGCATGGGGCTTTTTGCGTTGTGGTACTTATTTCTCATCTCCCCCTTTATTTATGCGAAAAATAGATAAGCATATCCCTGTAGTGATGAAACATTTTCACCTTGGTCAGTGTCTGCTCGACATTAAGTGCAAAAGTCGTTATCTTCGGGCATCTAGAAGTCTAAACGTATAAACGTATGCTGTGAGGATATAAGGTTATGCCAATCCGGGTTCCCGATGAGTTACCAGCCGTAAGTTTCCTGCGTAATGAGAACGTTTTTGTGATGACGTCCTCGCGCGCAAAGACGCAGGAAATTCGTCCTTTGAAAGTGCTGGTACTGAACCTGATGCCGAAGAAGATCGAAACTGAAAACCAGTTTCTGAGACTGTTGTCGAACTCGCCGTTACAGATTGATATTCAACTGCTGCGTATCGATAGCCGTGAGTCGAAGAACACCCCTGCCGAGCATCTGAATAATTTTTACTGCCATTTTGACGACATCCAGGATGAGAACTTTGATGGATTGATCGTTACCGGGGCGCCGCTGGGGCTGGTTGATTTTTGTGACGTGGCCTATTGGCCGCAGATCGCCAGGGTGATTGATTGGGCAAAAGGACACGTCACCTCCACGCTGTTTGTTTGTTGGGCGGTACAGGCGGCGTTAAATATTCTGTACGGTATTCCGAAAATGACCCGTACGGATAAGTTATCCGGCGTCTATTCGCATCACACGCTGCAACCGCATGCTTTATTGACGCGGGGCTTTGATGAAACCTTTTTGGCGCCTCATTCGCGCTATGCCGATTTCCCCTCTGATGTTATTCGCAGACAGACCGACCTGGAGATTCTGGCGGAGTCGGAGCAGACCGGCGCGTACCTGTTTGCCAGCCGGGATAAGCGGCTGGCTTTTGTTACCGGCCACCCCGAATACGATGCCTTGACGCTGGCGAGCGAATACTTTCGCGATCGCGATGCCGGGCTCGATCCGACGATCCCGGTGAACTATTTTCCTGATAACGACCCGCAGGTTGTGCCTAAAGCAACCTGGCGCAGCCATGGGTATCTACTGTTTGTTAACTGGCTTAACTATTACGTTTACCAGATCACGCCTTATGATCTGAGCCGTATGAATCCTACGCTGGACTAAACCGTTCTTTTCCCTGCCAAGGCGCCTTTTTTACATCCATATTTTGTTGTTTGAAATCCATTTCCCATAAATATATTTTTTAAATATTTTATTTATCAAACTGATATGCGTAATTAAAAACAAAAATGGAAATAGTTTTTGATTTTTATTTTTAATGAATTACGCTTAAAACTGTCGGTTAATAAATGTTCATACCTTTAACGTCAGCTGACTGGGCTGCTGGTGAAAGATAATCTGGAGAAGGAAGCAACGAAATGGCGCAACAGACGATAAGCAGAGACCTGGCCTTCAGCCAACGCTTTGGCGATAAGGAACGGGAGATCCTTAATGACGAGGCGATTGGATTTTTAACCGAGTTGGTCGACCGTTTTACCGCGCGGCGAAATCGGCTACTGGCCGATCGTCTGGCGCAGCAGGAGAAAATCGATAATGGGCTATTGCCGGATTTCCTGGCGGAAACCGCTTCCATTAGAGAAAGCGAGTGGAAAATCCGCGCTATTCCCGACGACCTCTGCGATCGCCGGGTTGAAATCACCGGGCCCGTTGAGCGCAAGATGGTGATCAATGCCCTGAACGCCAACGTAAAGGTTTTTATGGCGGATTTTGAAGATTCACTCTCTCCCGGCTGGGATAAAGTGATTGATGGTCAGATTAATCTGCGGGATGCGGTAACAGGAACGATTTCCTACGCCAACGAGGCGGGGAAAATTTATCAGCTGAAACCCGATCCTGCGGTGCTGATCTGCCGGGTGCGCGGTTTGCATTTGCCTGAAAAGCATGTGACCTGGCAGAGAGAAGCCATTCCCGCCAGCCTGTTCGATTTCGCACTCTACTTTTTCCATAACCATCAGGCCCTGCTGGCGAAAGGAAGCGGGCCGTATTTCTATTTGCCCAAAATGCAGTCGTGGCAGGAGGCGGCCTGGTGGAGTGATATCTTTTGCTATACCGAAAATCGCTTCGATCTGCCGCGCGGCGCCATCAAGGTAACGGTGCTGATTGAAACCTTGCCCGCCGTCTTCCAGATGGACGAGATCCTTTATGCGCTGCGCGATCATATCGTCGGTCTGAACTGCGGCCGATGGGACTATATTTTCAGCTATATCAAGACGTTGAAAAATCATCCCGATCGCGTTCTACCGGACAGGCAGTCGGTGACGATGGATAAACCTTTCCTTAGCGCCTATTCGCGCTTGCTGATTAAAACCTGCCACCGGCGCGGCGCGTTCGCCATGGGCGGCATGGCCGCCTTTATTCCCAGTAAGGATCCGCAACGCCATGACTGGGTGCTGGATAAGGTGCGCAAGGATAAAGAGCTGGAAGCCGGGAACGGTCATGACGGCACCTGGATCGCGCATCCCGGTTTGGCGGACGCGGTGATGGAGATTTTTGATCGGGCTTTGCAAGCGGGCAAAAATCAGCTTGAGGTCACGCGCGAGGAGGATGCGCCCGTCACCGCCGCGCAGCTGCTGGAGCCCTGTCCCGGCGAGCGGACGGAGGCGGGAATGCGCGCCAATATCCGCGTGGCGGTGCAGTACATCGAAGCCTGGATTTCCGGCAACGGCTGTGTGCCGATTTACGGACTGATGGAGGATGCGGCGACGGCTGAAATTTCCCGTACTTCAATCTGGCAATGGATCCGCCACGGTAAAACCCTGAGCGACGGTCGCCCCGTCACTAAGGCGCTATTTCGCCAGATGCTGGCGGAGGAAATGCTGGTTATTCAGGACGAGTTGGGTGAGGCGGACTTCAGCGGCGGGCGGTTTGATGAAGCGGCCCGTCTGATGGAGAAAATCACCACCCAGGATGAACTGATCGACTTCCTGACTTTGCCCGGCTATGCCCTGCTTGATTAACCCTGACCGCCAACCATAAGGAATCTCAGCGATGACCCTCTCTCGTACCCAACAGATCCAACAAATTGAACAACAATGGAAAACGGCCCGCTGGGAGGGTATCACCCGTCCTTACCGCGCCGAAGACGTGATTAACCTGCGCGGTTCGGTCAACCCGGAGTGTACCTTGGCGCAGCTGGGCGCCGTTAAATTATGGAACCTGCTGCATGGCGACGCGCGCAAGGGTTACGTCAACTGTCTGGGGGCATTAACCGGCGGCCAGGCGTTACAGCAGGCCAAAGCCGGCATCGAGGCGATTTATCTTTCCGGCTGGCAGGTGGCGGCGGATGCGAATCTGGCGGCCAGCATGTACCCCGACCAGTCGCTGTATCCAGCGAATTCGGTGCCTGCCGTTGTCGAGCGGATTAATAACACCTTCCGGCGCGCCGATCAGATCCAGTGGGCCAATCAAATCGAACCGGGCGCTAAAGGCTATACCGACTATTTTCTGCCGATTGTCGCTGATGCGGAGGCGGGATTCGGCGGGGTGCTGAACGCTTTTGAACTGATGAAATCAATGATCGAAGCCGGGGCGGCGGCGGTTCATTTTGAAGATCAGCTGGCCTCGGTGAAAAAGTGCGGTCATATGGGAGGAAAAGTCCTGGTGCCGACGCAGGAAGCGATTCACAAGCTGGTCGCCGCGCGTCTGGCGGCGGACGTGCTGGGCGTGCCGACGTTATTGGTGGCCCGTACCGATGCGGACGCCGCGGATTTGCTGACCTCGGACTGCGATAGCTACGACCGGCCCTTCGTCACCGGCGAGCGCACGGTGGAAGGGTTTTATCGCACCCGCGCCGGCATAGAGCAGGCCATCAGCCGCGGACTGGCTTACGCGCCTTACGCCGACCTGGTATGGTGTGAAACCTCCACGCCCGATCTGGCCGCGGCGCGTCGTTTTGCCGAGGCGATACATGAAAAATATCCCGGTAAATTATTAGCCTATAACTGTTCCCCCTCCTTTAACTGGAAAAAGAATCTGGACGACGGCGCCATCGCGCGTTTCCAGGACGAGCTGTCCGCCATGGGCTATAAATATCAGTTTATTACCCTGGCCGGCATCCACAGCATGTGGTTCAACATGTTCGACCTGGCCCATGCGTACGCGCGCGGCGAGGGCATGAAGCATTACGTCGAGAAAGTGCAGCAGCCGGAATTCGACGCCATTAGCGAGGGTTACACCTTCTCGTCGCACCAGCAGGAGGTCGGCACCGGCTACTTTGATAAGGTGACGAATATCATTCAGGGCGGAGCGTCTTCGGTGACGGCGCTGACCGGATCCACGGAAGAGCAGCAATTCTGATCCCGGCCGCTTTTCCGGTGGAGAACATGATGGCGCGCGACCTTGAACAGCTGACGGCACAGACCATCCTTCAGGGGTTTGACGCCCAGTACGGACGCTTTCTGGAAGTGACCGCCGGCGCGCAGCAACGCTTTGAACAGGCGGACTGGCCGGCGGTGCAGCAGGCGATGAAACAGCGGATTCATCTGTATGATCATCATGTCGGGCTGGTGGTGGAGCAGCTACGCTGTATCACCGGCGCGCGCTGCGACGATGCGGATTTTCTGGCGCGGGTAAAACGGATTTATACCGCGCTGCTGCCCGATTACCCGCGCTTTGAGATCGCCGAAAGCTTTTTCAACTCGGTCTATTGCCGCTTGTTTCATCACCGGGAGCTCACGCCGGAAAAGCTGTTTATTTTCAGCTCCCAGCCCGAGACGCGTTTTCGTGAAATTCCGCGTCCCATCGCCCGCACGTTTGTCCCGTCCGACGGCTGGCGGATGATGCTGGAAAAAGTGCTGGGAGAGGTGCCGCTGCGTTTGCCGTGGGAAAATTTGCCGCGGGATATCGTATACATCGAGACCTATTTGCAGCAGGCATTCTCGTCTGAACAACTTGCCCAGGCAACGCTGCAGGTGGCTAACGAACTGTTCTACCGCAACAAGGCCGCCTGGCTGGTGGGAAAACTGTTCCTGCCGCAGGGCGTTTTTCCTTTTCTGTTGCCGATTCACCATAACGAGCAGGGGGCGGTGTTTATCGATACCTGCCTGACCGGTAAAGCGGAAGCCAGCATCGTATTTGGTTTTGCCCGATCCTATTTTATGGTTTACGCCCCGCAGCCCTCCGCGCTGGTGGCCTGGCTGCGCGATATTCTGCCGGGGAAAACCACCGCCGAGCTGTATCTGGCGATAGGCTGCCAGAAGCACAGCAAAACGGAATATTACCGCGAATATCTGCATTTTATCGCCGCATCTCAGGAGCAATTTATTAGCGCGCCGGGCGTGAAGGGAATGGTGATGCTGGTATTCACGCTGCCCTCCTTCGACCGGGTGTTCAAGGTGATTAAAGATCGCTTCGCGCCGCCGAAAGAGGTCGATGCCGACCGGGTGAAAGCGTGCTACCGGTTAGTGAAAGATCACGATCGCGTGGGAAGGATGGCCGATACCCAGGAGTATGAAAACTTCGTTATTGATAAACGGCGCATCAGCCCTGAATTAATGGCGGAGCTGCGGCGGGAAGTGCCGGAAAAACTGCAGGATGCCGGCGAGCAGCTGGTGATCCGCCATCTGTATATGGAACGGCGGATGACGCCGCTGAATCTTTACCTGGAACAGGCCGGCGGGCAGCAGCTGCGCGATGTTATTGAAGAGTATGGCAATGCCATCAAACAGCTGGCCGCCGCCAATATTTTCCCCGGCGATATGCTGTTTAAAAATTTCGGCGTGACCCGCCACGGCCGGGTAGTGTTCTACGATTACGACGAAATTTTCTATATGACGGAGGTGAATTTCCGTGATATTCCGCCGCCGCGCTATCCGGAGGATGAGTTGGCGGCGGAGCCCTGGTACAGCGTGGCCGACAACGACGTTTTTCCCGAGGAGTTCCGGCATTTTCTGTGCAGCGACAGAAAAGTACAGGCGCTGCTGGAGGAGATGCACGGCGAACTGTTCCGGGCCGACTATTGGCGGGCGTTGCAGCAGCGCATTCGCGATGGCCATATTGAAGACGTTTACGCCTATCGGCGCAGAAAACGCTTTAGCCAGCGGGCGGCGGCCGATCAGGGGATGGAAGCGCTGCCCTTATCCGCGAGCTAGTCTATGCCGCTGTATTCGCGGGTGACCTCTTTCGCCGCTTTGATGACCAGGGCGCCCAGTTCGGTAACGCGATCGTCGGTAATGCGCGATACCGGTCCGGAAATGGAGATGGCGGCAAAGGCTTCATGGTGCTCATCGAGAATGCTGGCCGCCACGCAGCGCAGCCCCAGCGCATGCTCCTCATCGTCGAAGGAGTAGCCTTGCTTGCGGATGACGGACAGGTTTTCCTTGAGGTTTTGCGGCGAGTTGAGGGTGTGCGGGGTATAGGCGTGCAGTCCCTTTTTATGCAGCAGGCGGATCACCTGTTCGTCCGGCAGGCCGGCCAGAAAGGCTTTTCCCGCCCCGGAGGCGTGTATCGGCAGCTTGCCGCCGATGGGCGCGGACATGCGCATCAGCGCGGTACACTGCACCTGATCGACGATAACGGCCTCAAAATCGCTATGGTCCAGCACGGCCAAGTTCACCGTCTCGCCGGAAGTTTCCATTAATTTGCGTAAAATCGGGTGCACGAGCGCCAGCAGATTACGGCTGCGCAGGAAGCTGCTGCCGACGATAAAGGCGTGGGAGGCGATGGTCCATAAGCCGAGATCGCCCACCTGGCGCACGAACCCCTGCTGCTGCATGGTGGTCAGCAAGCGGTGCGTGGTGGAGTTGGGCAACCCCGCCTGCTGCGCCAGATCGGTCAGCGCCACGCTGCCGTTGGCCCTGGCGATATATTCCAGCAACGTCAGACCGCGGGTCAGCGATTGCACCTGCCCGGCCGGCTGGACGGGCGCGGCGGCGCTGGCTCTGGCTCTGGGTTTCTTCCCTCTTTTGGCTGGCTCTGCTGGCGACATGGTTTCGGTTCCTTTTTCAGATAATGGAATTGATTTTCGTTTTTCTGTCAAAGAATGCAACTC
The DNA here is from genome assembly GCF_003115855.1 of Brenneria corticis. Lineage (GTDB taxonomy): Bacteria > Pseudomonadota > Gammaproteobacteria > Enterobacterales > Enterobacteriaceae > Brenneria > Brenneria corticis. Next base: position 63,703 of record NZ_KZ819094.1, on the reverse strand, counting down.
TTCTTTCTCCGCGGCCTGCCTGAAAAAGTATCATGCGAGGCCGCGCCAGCCGATTGGCAACTTATGCTAGGATAAGCGTTTGCATTGGTGAGATATTCATCGCTGGAATGAGGTTTTTTGTGATTAATCGGCTAGACGAATTGCGCCGTCAGTTAGCGCAACGGATTATGGTGTTGGATGGTGGCATGGGAACCATGATCCAAAGTTATCGTTTGCAGGAGGAGGATTATCGCGGCGAGCGCTTTGCGGACTGGCCGAGCGACGTAAAAGGCAATAACGATCTTCTGGTACTGACCCGGCCTCAGGTGATTAGCGCCATCCACGACGCCTATCTGGAAGCCGGCGCGGATATCCTTGAAACCAATACCTTTAACTCCACCACCATCGCCATGGCCGATTATGGGATGGAGTCGCTCTCCGCCGAGATTAATACCGCCGCGGCGCGGCTGGCCCGCGCCTGCGCCGACAGGTGGACGGCGCTGACGCCGAATAAACCGCGCTTTGTCGCGGGAGTGCTCGGCCCGACCAACCGCACCGCCTCTATCTCGCCCGACGTTAACGATCCGGCATTCCGTAATATCAGTTTTGATCAGCTGGTCGCGGCTTACCGTGAATCCACGCGCGCGTTGATCGAGGGTGGTGTCGATCTAATCATGATCGAAACCATCTTTGACACTCTGAATGCCAAAGCCGCGGTCTTCGCGGTGGAAACCGAGTTTGAGGCGCTGGGGGTGGAGCTGCCGGTGATGATCTCCGGCACCATCACCGATGCCTCCGGGCGCACCCTGTCGGGGCAGACCACCGAAGCCTTTTATAACGCCTTGCGGCACGCTAGGCCGCTGTCGTTCGGCCTGAACTGCGCGCTGGGGCCGGAAGAGCTGCGTCAGTACGTGGCTGAACTTTCCCGCATCGCCGAGTGTTATGTGTCGGCGCACCCGAACGCCGGGCTGCCGAACGCCTTTGGCGAGTACGATCTGGATGCGGCGGACATGGCGCGGCATATCGGCGAATGGGCGCGCGCCGGCTTTCTGAATATTGTCGGCGGTTGCTGTGGTTCAACGCCGGCGCATATCGCCGCGGTCGCCAAGGTGGTCGACGGCGTTGCCCCGCGCTCGCTGCCGCAGATCCCGGTGGCCTGCCGTCTGGCAGGGCTGGAGCCGCTGAATATCGACGCCGACACGCTGTTTGTCAACGTGGGCGAACGCACCAACGTAACCGGCTCCGCGCGCTTCAAACGGCTGATTAAAGAAGAAAAATATAATGAAGCGCTGGATGTGGCCCGTCAGCAGGTAGAGAGCGGCGCGCAGATTATCGATATCAATATGGATGAGGGCATGCTGGATGCGCAAGCGGCGATGACCCGTTTCCTGAGTCTGATTGCCGGCGAACCCGATATCGCCCGCGTTCCCATCATGGTCGACTCCTCGAAATGGGAGGTGATTGAGCAAGGGCTGAAATGTATCCAGGGCAAAGGCATCGTGAACTCGATTTCCATGAAGGAAGGGGTCGAGGCCTTTGTGCATCACGCCAGGCTGGTGCGCCGCTACGGCGCGGCGGTGGTGGTGATGGCGTTCGACGAGGCGGGCCAGGCGGATACCCGGGCGCGTAAAATTGAAATTTGCCGCCGCGCCTACCGCATTCTGACGCAAGAAGTCGGTTTTCCCGCGGAAGATATTATTTTCGACCCGAATATTTTCGCCGTCGCCACCGGCATCGAAGAGCATAACAACTATGCGGTGGATTTCATCGAAGCCTGCGCGGATATCAAGGCGCAGCTGCCCCACGCGATGATCTCCGGCGGCGTCTCCAACGTGTCGTTTTCTTTCCGCGGCAATGACATGGTGCGTGAAGCGATCCACGCCGTCTTTCTTTATCACGCCATCCGCAACGGTATGGATATGGGGATCGTGAACGCCGGTCAGTTGGCGATCTATGACGATCTTCCCGCGGAGCTGCGCGATGCGGTCGAAGATGTGATCCTCAACCGCCGCGACGACGCCACCGAACGTCTGCTGGATCTGGCGGAAAAATACCGCGGCAGCAAGTCGGATGACGAGAGCACCAAGCCGCAGGCGGAATGGCGCGGCTGGCCGGTGAATAAGCGGCTGGAATATTCGCTGGTTAAAGGCATTACCGAGTTTATCGAACCGGATACCGAGGAAGCGCGCCGGCAGGCGCAGCGGCCTATCGAAGTGATCGAAGGGCCGCTGATGGACGGTATGAACGTGGTCGGCGACCTGTTCGGCGCCGGGAAAATGTTTTTGCCGCAGGTGGTGAAATCCGCCCGGGTGATGAAGCAGGCGGTGGCCTATCTCGAACCCTATATCGAGGCCAGCAAGGCCAAGGGATCTACCGCCGGCAAGGTGCTGCTGGCGACGGTGAAAGGGGACGTGCACGATATCGGCAAGAATATCGTCGGCGTGGTATTGCAGTGCAACAACTATGAAATCATCGATCTGGGCGTGATGGTGCCTACCGATAAAATCCTCAAGACCGCCCGTGAAGAGAAGGTGGATATCATCGGCCTGTCCGGTCTGATCACCCCCTCGCTGGATGAGATGGTCAACGTGGCGAAGGAGATGGAGCGCCAGGGCTTTACCCTGCCGCTGATGATCGGCGGCGCGACGACCTCGAAAGCCCATACCGCGGTGAAAATCGAGCAGAACTACAGCGGCCCGACGGTCTATGTGCAGAACGCTTCCCGCACGGTGGGGGTGGTCGCCGCGCTGCTGTCCCCAACCCAGTACGCTGACTTTGTGGCGCGCACTCGCAAAGAGTATGAAACGGTGCGCATTCAGCACGGCCGCAAAAAGCCAAGAACGCCTCCCGTTACGCTGGAGGCCGCCCGCAGCAACGCCTACGAGCCGGACTGGGAAAACTATACGCCGCCGGTCGCGCACCGCCTGGGCGTGCAGGAAGTACGGGCCGGCATCGATACGCTGCGTCATTATATCGACTGGACGCCGTTCTTTATGACCTGGTCGCTGGCCGGCAAATACCCGCGCATTCTGGAGGATGAAACGGTGGGCGAGGAAGCGAAGCGGCTGTTCGCCGACGCCAACGCCATGCTGGACGAGCTGTCGGCGGGCGGCGCGCTTAATCCCCGCGGCGTGGTGGGATTATTCCCCGCCAACCGGGTGGGTGACGACGTGGAGATCTATACCGACGAGCGGCGTGACAAGGTTCTGCTGGTCAGCCATCACCTGCGTCAGCAAACGGAAAAAACGGATTTCCCCAACTACTGTCTGGCCGATTTTGTCGCCCCCAAATCCAGCGGCAAGCCCGACTATCTGGGCGCTTTTGCCGTCACCGGCGGGCTGGAGGAGGATACGCTGGCCGAACGCTGGGAAGCGAAGCATGACGATTACAATAAAATCATGGTTAAAGCGCTGTCGGACCGGCTGGCGGAGGCTTTCGCCGAGTATCTGCATGAGCGGGTGCGCAAGGTGTATTGGGGCTATGCGGCCAATGAAAACCTCAGCAATGACGAACTGATTCGGGAAAACTATCAGGGAATTCGTCCGGCGCCGGGCTACCCGGCCTGTCCCGATCACACCGAAAAAGCGGAAATCTGGCAACTGCTGGATGCGGAAAAGCATACGGGGATGAAGCTCACCGACTCTTACGCCATGTGGCCGGGGGCGTCGGTATCCGGTTGGTACTTCAGCCATCCGGAGAGCAAATATTTCGCCGTGGCGCAGATTCAGCGCGACCAGGTGGAGGATTACGCCAAACGTAAAGGCATCAGCGTCAGCGAAATTGAGCGCTGGCTGGCGCCGAATCTGGGGTACGACGCGGACTAAATCCGCGCCTGACGGATGCCGATGATGTTGTGAAAAACAACCCAATGAGAATAGTTATCAATATTATTGATGCGTGCCGACGCCGATGATATGGTGAGCTTGGTAATAATTGCTCTGGCATTTTTCTCCCCAGCGATGGCTGGCCTGATTCCGGGTTCAAAGCATGGTCAACTCCGTCTCTTCCGCGATAGTAAAACGCCGCTTCTCGATAGAGGATTTTTTTGATTTTGGCGAGCGCTATGGGATTCGCTACCATTTCCCCACGCTGGCGGGGAGCGGCGCTGGTGATAAAGAAAAGCGCATCGTCGTCCAGGGAGATGTTGAAGAGCTGGTGCTGTCGTCCGGCATTTGCCTGACGAACTCCAACGTACGGGTTTTGCAGCCCTATGAGTCGACCTCGCTGCAATGCTCTCCCATGTATACGCTGGTGGTGCTGGAGGGCTGCGTGGCGATCCGGCTGAACTGCCGGGAGTTCGTCGTGCGCTCGGGGATGGCGCTCAGCACCCGGCTGGGCGAGCAGTTGGTGATGAACGCCAGCCACCCGGCCGATCGTCATCTCAAGACCCTGACGCTGGGCGTTAATCCCGCCAGTTTCCAGCCGCAGCCCATGATGGCTTCTCTGCTGCATGAATGGACGAATTCCCAAACCTGCGCTTTTATGTGGCAGGTTCCCGGTTATTTGCTGTCCGGCCTGCAACAGGCGCTGGAAAGCGGCGTTGCCGGGTTGCCGCGCCAGCTGATGCTGGAAGGGATCATGCTGCAACTGCTGGGCTACGGTCTGTCGGCCGAACCGCGGGGGCGGGAAAATGGTTATCTGTCCGCGCCGGGTGAGCGCTGCCGTCTGGAGAACGTACGCCAGCTGCTGCAACGGCAGCCGGAAAACGCCTATACCTTGCATGAGCTGGCACAAGCGGCCGCCATGAGTCCCAGCAGCCTGAGAAGCAAATTCCGTCAAACCTATGGGCACTCGGTGTTCGATTATCTGCGTGATTGCCGGTTGGAGCAGGCGCGCCGTTATCTTGAACAGGGATACAGCGTCCAGCAGGCCGCCTGGATGTCCGGCTATCAACACGCCACCAACTTCGCCACCGCCTTCAGGCGGCGCTACGGTATCGCGCCGAGCGCGGTACGCACCCTTCCCTGAGCGGCTTGCCTATGACGTTACGTCCGATCCGCATCTGCCTTACAGAAGGCTGTCACTCCACGATTTTTCATTAGTTCCCGCCGCCGCGCGCTTTTGTCATTGCGCATACGCAAGCTGTCGTTGCGCATAGCTACTGTGGGGCTAAAAACGGTAATAATTCTTATTTACAAAAAAGATCGGGCGGAGATTGTCATGTTGAGAAAAACGCGGCTGGCGTTGGTGATTGGGTGTATCGCGGGCGGCTTCAGCGTATCGGCGCTGGCGGAGGAAGAGACGGCGGCGCCGTCTGCTGACGGCAACGATACGATAGTGGTAACCACGCAAACGCAAAGCGGCGCCACCAAGCTGGCGACGCCGGATATTGAAACGCCGCAGGCGGTTTCCATCGTCACGCGCGACCAGATTCAGCAGCAGGGAGCGATCAGCGTACGTCAGGCCGTCAGCTATACGCCGGGCGTATTCAGCGACCAGATCGGCGCCTCCAACCGTTTCGACTATATGGTGCTGCGCGGTTTTTCCGACGGCAGCCTGGATAACGTCTATCTGGACGGTCTGAAAATGATGGGGGATACCAACTCCCACAGTTCTCTGGTGGTCGATCCCTGGTTTCTGGAGAGCATTGAAGTGGTGAGAGGTCCGGCGTCGGTGCTGTATGGCCGCGCTTCTCCGGGCGGGATTGTGGCGCTGAATTCCCGCCAGCCGTCGTTTGAACGCAGCGGGCAGATCAAACTGTTTGCCGGGAATAATGCCCAGCGCGGCGCGGCGTTTGACGTCACCGGGCCGCTGGATGACGACGAGCGTTTCGCTTTCCGTCTTGGCGGCATGGTGCGTAAAGCGGATACCCAGTTCGGACCGCTGAAAGAGGAGCGCTATGCCATCGCTCCCAGCCTGACGTGGCGCATTTCCGATAAAACCCGGCTGGAGCTGATGGCTTACCTGCATCGCGATCCGGAAGGCGGCAGCCACTCGGGTTTACCCTATGAGGGCACCGTGGTGGCGCACAACGGCCGTAAAATCTCGAATAACTTCTATGAAGGGGAAGAGAATTACGAGAAGTACGACCGTAAGCAGAATATGGTGGGATACAACTTCGAACAGGGTTTTGATAACGGCTGGGCGGTACGCCAGAAACTGCGCTATCTGCGCACCAAAGTCCGGTTGGACCAGGTGTATGCCTATGGCTGGAGCACTGGCGACTCGCTTTATCGCTACTATTCCGGCTCGCGGGAAGCGCTTTCGGCGCTGACGTTGGATAACCAGCTCGACGGCAGCTTTGATACCGGCGCGGTGAACCACCGCCTGCTGGTGGGTATAGACTACCAGCAGCGCCATAATGACGTGGACTGGCCTTCAGGCGCATTCCCGGATATTGATGCTTTCAATCCGGTTTATGGCGCCTTGCCGACGGCCATGTACCCGTCAACGATTGAGAAGCATAAGCTGCAACAAACGGGGTTCTACGTTCAGGATCAGATGAGCTGGGAACGCTGGCGTTTCACGCTGGGCGGGCGCCACGATCGGGTGAAAGTGACCAATATCGATAAGAGCACGGGTAATCGCAGCGAACTGGATAAGGATAATTTTAGCTCCCGAGCGGCGTTGCTCTATTTGTTTGACTCCGGCTTTGCCCCTTACGTCAGCTACTCCACCGCGTTTACCCCCACCAGTTTTGTCGGCGAGGACGGCAACGTGCTGGAGCCGATGAAAGGCAGGCAGTGGGAAGCCGGGCTGAAATATCAGCCGGAAGGTTCGCAAAACCAGTACAGCATGTCGCTATTCCGCATTAATCAGAAGAATGTCGCCACCAAAGTGCAGCCGACCGATCCCTACCGCTCGGTGGGGGAGATCGAATCGGAGGGCGTGGAGCTGGAAGCGGTCAGCCATATTACCGACAATCTGCGCCTGCAGGCCGCCTACACGTATACGGATATTCGCTACAAGAAGAGCAGTACGGAAGAGCAGGGGAAACGCGCCGTTTACGCGCCGCGTAATCAGGCCAGCGCCTGGGCCAGCTACGATGTGAATCGCGGCCCGCTGGACGGCCTGACGCTGGGGGCCGGGGTGCGCTACGTGAACGGCGTGACCAGCGATCGCGCCAATACGCATACGCTGCCTTCCTATACGCTGGTGGATATGGCGGTCGGCTACGATCTGTCGAAGGTCGGATTGAAAGGTCTGAGCGCGCAGCTGAATGTGAACAACCTAACGGATAAACGTTACGTGGCGGCCTGTAACTCGCTGGAGTTCTGCTACTTCGGCGCCGAGCGCAGTATCGTCGGCAGCCTGTCCTACTCTTTCTAATCCATGCTTTTGCCGCGGTAAAACGAAACGGGCCGGATAACTCCGGCCTTTTCTCGGTACAAAATCAGTACAAACCAATCGCTTTCCACCACAGCAGGCCCGCCGACATAAATACCGCCTGATTGACCAGGCTGACGACAAAGCCGGTTCGCCACCATACGGCCGTCGGCACATATCCGGCGCCGAACAGAATCGGTCCGCGGGCATGCGTATATTGCGTCAGCGAGCAATACAGGCTGCTGGTGAAGGCCAGCATAAATGCCATCGGCACCGCGGGAATATTCAGGTTAATCCCCACGCCGAGAAAGACCGCAAACAGCGCCGCGATTTGCGCGTTGCCGCTGGCGAAGAAGTAGTGGGTGTAGAAGTAGGCCGCGTTGAGCAACAGCAGCACCAGCACCCAGCTGGTGCCCTGCATCATATGGCCGATGCTGTTGCCGATCAGATCGCCGAACCAGGTGGTGAAGCCGAGCTTTTTCAACTGGTTGGCCATCATCAGCAGCGCGGCGAACCAGATAAGCGTATCCCAGGCGCCTTTTTCGCTTTTGACGTCTTCCCAGCTTAAGACGCCGGTCAGCAGCAGGAACGACAGGCCGATGAAAGAGGCGGTGGTGGCGTCAACGCCTAACCGATCGCCAAAAATCCACAGCACCAGCAGCAGGATCACCGTAACGGCCATCAGCCATTCGCCGCGGCTCATGCGGCCCATTTTTTCCAGTTCGCTGACCGCCAGTTTGGGCGCGTCCGGCGTATGGCGGATTTCCGGCTTGGTCAGCCAGTAAACGAACAGCGGAACGATGGCCAAGGAGATTAAGCAAGGAACCAGCGCGGCGAGGAACCAGCTTCCCCAGGTGATGGTCACCCCGGCGTTGGCCGCCAGTTTTACCGCCAGCAGGTTGCCGGTATAGGCGGTCATAAACATCGAGGCGGTGACATCGTTAACGTTACCGATGCAGGTGATCAGGAAGGTGCCGATTTTACTGCGCGAGGCATCGTCCGGCCTGGAGTCAAAGCTGCGCGACAGCGAGTCGGCGATCGGATAAATAATACCGCCGCAGCGCGCGGTGTTGCTCGGCATCGCCGGCGAGAGCACCAGGTCGGCAAACGCCAGTCCGTAAGCCAGCCCAAGCGTGCGTTTGCCCAACAGGCGGATCATCTGTAACGCGATGCGGCGCCCCAGCCCGGTCTTGATAAAGCCGCGGGCGATCATAAACGCCACCACTATCAGCCAGATCAGGGAACTGTTGAGATCGCTGAGCGCCGTTTGTATTGAGCCGCTGGCGGTGGTATCGCCCGCGGCGTAGGTCAGGGCGAAGAGGGTAATACTGATAATACCGATGGCCCCAATAGGGAGTACGTTCGCCACAATACAGATAATGGTGGCGACGAAAATCACGGCGGAATGCCAGGCGGCCTGGCTGAGTCCGGTGGGGGGCGTTAGCTGCCAGAGAATGCTGGCGATAATAAGAATAATCACTAGCGGGAGCCAATTAAGGCCGTACGACGTTTTGGTCCTCATCCCTTTTCCTTTACTGCATTGCATGTCTGAAGAATTACTTACCTATAATTTAGATTAGCTACAGGTCCTAAAAAGCATATCCCGATATCAGGGGGCTGTGAGAGGAAATCGGGAGGATTATTGATTTGAAAGCGTTTTTTTAAATATTGTTAGTTAATTAGCTATCCGTACTGAATCCAGTCAGCCTGTTTTTCCATTGGGAAAGCGCTTTTCAGCCACAGCGGGAAACATCTGGTAATCTAATGGCTACTGAATAATCAATCTCACATTTGTTTTAGGGAAATTCACTTAGTGTTAACTTTGCTGCATTTACTTTCGGCGATTGCGCTGCTGGTGTGGGGAACGCACATTGTCCGCACCGGCATCATGCGCGTTTACGGCGCCAGTCTACGGCGCATTCTTAGCGACAGCGTGGATAAGAAACCCTGGGCTTTTGTCGCCGGGATCGGCGTTACGGCGCTGGTGCAGAGCAGTAATGCCACCGCGTTGCTGACCACGTCCTTTGTTTCTCAGCGCCTGGTGGCGCTGGCGCCGGCGTTGGTGATTATTCTCGGCGCCGACGTCGGCACCGCGCTGATGGTGCGGATACTGACGTTCGATCTCTCCTGGCTCTCTCCGCTGCTGATTTTTCTCGGGGTGATCTTCTTTCTCAGCCGCAAGCAGACGCGCATCGGCCAGATCGGTCGGGTAGCTATCGGCCTGGGGCTGATTCTGCTGGCGTTGGAAATGATCGTGGCGGCGGCCACGCCGATCACCCAGACCGCCGGTGTGAAAGTGCTGTTCTCTTCGCTGACCGGCGACATCATGCTTGATGCGCTGGTCGGCGCGCTGTTCGCCGTGGTGAGCTATTCCAGCCTGGCGGCGGTACTGCTGACCGCGACCTTGACGGCCAGCGGGGTGATTTCTCTGGAAGTGGCGATGTGCCTGGTGATTGGCGCCAACCTGGGGAGCGGGCTGTTGACGATAATCAGCGCCAGCGCGCAGAACGCCGCCGGCCGGCGCGTGGCTCTCGGCAGCATGCTATTCAAGCTGATGGGCTGTCTGGTGGTCTTGCCGATGGTGGAGATACTTTCCCGCTGGTTGGCCCGGCTGCCGCTGAGTTCGGAAGAGCTGGTCATTTATTTTCATCTTTTTTACAACCTGATCCGCTGCCTGTTGCTGATCCCGTTCGCCGACGTGGTGGCGCGGCTGTCCTGCGCCATGATTGCCGATTCGCCCGAGGTGGATATGCGGATGAAGCCGCGGCACCTGGATACCAGCGCGCTGGATACGCCGGCATTGGCCTTGACCAACGCCGCGCGGGAAACCTTGCGCATTGGGGATGTGGTGGAGCAGATGCTGCGCCTGTACCGCGACGTTATGCAGGGCGACCATATGCAGCGACGGGAGGTGCGCCGGCTGGATGACGACGTCGACGTGCTGTATACCGCGATTAAGCTCTATCTGGCGCAAATACCGAAAGAGAGTCTCGACGAGCGCGATTCCCGGCGTTGGGCGGAAGTGATCGAAGTGGCGCTGAATCTGGAACAGGCGGGGGATATTATCGAGCGCATGGCGGACGACGTCGCCAATACCTCCTCGACCATCCGCCGCGCGTTTTCCGCTCAGGGACTGACGGAGTTAAATCATCTGCACGAGCAGCTGATGTCGAATCTGCGCCTTGGCCTGTCGGTATTTCTTTCCGAAGATATCACCAGCGCGAAACGGTTACGCCGCGCCAAACATCGTTTCCGTATTCTGAACCGGCGCTACGCCCACGCCCACGTCGACCGACTACATCAGCAGAACGTGCAGAGTCTGGAAACCAGCTCCCTGCATCTGGGGCTGTTGGGGGATATGAATCGGCTGAATTCGCTGTTTTGTTCGGTGGCCTACAACGTATTGATCACCCAGCAGGAGGGGGAAGACGAGCGGGAAGAGTCGCCGTTGACGCTGTGAGCGTGCGGGAGGCGCTCCCCCACCGTGGTTTATATCATCGCGCTTCCCGGCCCCGCCTGGCGCGATATTGATGATGCGCCGCCGTGAATCCAGTTGCCGGCCCGGCTCTTTATAGCGCCTCCAGGTAGAGCGCGCGCACCTCTTCACGGGAGGCGGTGCGCGGGTTGCATGGCGCACAGGGGTCCGCCAGCGCTTTATCCAGCCACCCTTCGATATCGTCCGCGGTAATGCCCAACTGGCGGAAGCCGGACGGGATACCCACGCGGGCGGAGAGCGTGCGGATGGCTTCAATCGCTTGCAGGCTGGCTTGTTCTTCGCTCATTCCCTGCGTATTCACCCCCATCGCTTCGGTTATGCGCGCAAAACGCGCCACCGCCTGCGGACGGTTGAACGCTTCGACGATCGGCAGCAGAATGGCGTTACAGGTGCCGTGGGGAAGGTCGTGCGTGGCGCCAGGCTGGTGCGCCAGCGCATGGACCAGGCCAAGACCGGCGCTGTTAAACGCCATCCCCGCTAAATACTGGCCGTAAGCCATCATTTCGCGCGCTTTGAGGTCGCGGCCGTTGTCGACGGCGGCGGGCAGCCAATGGCTAATCAAGCGGATAGCTTCCAGGGCGGACGCGTCCGTCAGCGGGTGCGCCCCGACGGAGACGTAGGCTTCGATCGCGTGGGTCAACGCGTCCATCCCGGTTGCTGCGGTGACATCCGGCGGAATGCCCAGCATCACCTGCGGATCGTCAACGGCGATATCCGGGATAATGTTCGGGTCAATGATCACTTCTTTCACCCGGCGGGCGCTGTCGATAATCACCGCGTTGCTGGTCATTTCGGCAGCGGTGCCCGCCGTGGTGTTAATCGCCACCAAAGGCGCGCCGGCATTGATGACTTTGCCGACCCCGGAATAAGCGGTGGATGGCCCCGGATTGGCGCTAAGGATTTTGATCGCTTTGGCGGTATCAATCGGGCTGCCGCCGCCAAAGGCGATGATATAGCTGCAATCGGCGGTCCGGTAAGCCGCCAATCCCTGTTGTACCAGTTCTTCCGTCGGGTTGGGGAAGACGTCGTCGAACAGGGTATAAGGGAGTCGGGCTTTATCAAGGGCGGCGAATAGGCTGCTCAGCAATCCCAGCTTAATCAGTTGCCCGTCGGTGACGATCAGCGCCTTGCCCCATTTCTTGCCGGCAAGCAGCTTAACCATATCGTCGATGGCGCCTGCGCCATGCAGGCTGATTTTGGGTAGTGCCAACATAAAACTCATGGTTATATTCTCCTTAAACATGTTAATCAGTCCCGGCGATGGCGCGGTGCGTCACCGCCGGAGGTATTCAGCGTCTTCCCTGGATCAGCCGGCGCGTAATAATGGGGAGTGAAATCACCGCAATCAGCATCAGACCGACGATAATCGACATCACAATTCCCGGTACATTCAGCAGGCTAAGGCCGAAGGTCACCAGCCCCATCAGGAAGGCGGCGATAATCACCCCGATCATGCCGCCCGAACCGCCCAGAATATTGACGCCGCCCAGCACCGCCATGGTGATGATGCTCAACTCCCAGCCCAGCGCGATCGTGGGGCGCGTGCTGCCAAGACGCGAGGTCAGCAGCACGGAGGCCAGGCCGGCCATCAGCCCCACCAGGGTGAACAAAATCAGATTGTGGCGTTTCACATTGACCCCGGAATACCAGGCGCCGGTCGGATTATTGCCGATAGCATAGGTACGGCGGCCGAAGTTGGTTTTGTGCAGCAGGAAGGTGAACAGCGCGGCGAGTACCATAAACAGCGCAAACTCGAACGACAGCGCGCCGTAGACATAGCCCTGCCCGAACCAGGCGAAGCTGTCCGGATAATGGTTAAGCGCCCGATCGCCAAGCAAGATATAGGTGATGCCGCGATAAAGACTCATGGTGCCGATGGTGATGACGATCGACGACAGATTAAAGCGGGTTACAAGCAGGCCGTTGAACAGGCCGCATAGCATCCCGACGCCCAGCCCGATACCGACCAGCAGCGGCGTGTCTACGCCAGCCTGCGCGCAGAACCCCATCACCGTAGAGCTGAGCGCAATGGTCGACGCCACGGACAGGTCTATCTCTCTGGCGATGATCAGCATGGCCATCGGCAGCACGATGATCGCTTTCTCGGTGAAGTTGAAGGTGGCGTCCGACAGGTTCCAGATATTCAGAAAGTAGGGAGTGGCCAGCGAGTTGGCGGTAAATACCGCCAGCGTAACCGCCAGCAGAAAACCTTCCCAGCACAGCAGACGCCGGAAAAAAGCGGCGGCGGATGGCGATGCGCCGCCGCGGTCGGAAAGCGGCGTCTTATTCATGGCTTCACCGCCTGTTTTGACCTGGCAAGCGCCGCGTCGCGCAGGATCAGGCGACCTTGGCGTTTATTGCCGCGTTCGTTCAACAGCACGGCGATCACGATTACCGCGCCGGAAATCGCCATCTGCCAGAAAGGCGAGATGCCGATCACCGGCAACGCGTTGTTAATCACGCCGAGAAACAGCGCGCCGAGCAGACAGCCCCACACGCGGCCGATTCCGCCCATGGTGCTGATACCGCCGATCACGCAGGCGGCGACGATTTGCAGTTCAAAGCCATTGGCGACATCGACATACGCCACCGCGAAGCGGGAGATCCACAAATACCCGCAGAAGCCCGCCAGCGCGCCGGACAGGCTGAAACTGACAAACTGCATTTTCCCGGCGTTGATGCCGGTGTAATACGCCGCGGTGGCGTTGCCTCCGGCGGTATACATCGCTCGTCCGGTGCGGCTATAGCGCAGGAAATAGCCTACCAACAGCAGCGCGGCAATGGCGCACCAACTCAGCAGCGGCAGGCCGAGGAATACCGTCCGCGGCACCGCGAGAAAATTTGCGCTCATCTGATGGGCGTTTACCCAGCCGCCATTGGAGAGCAGAAAAATGATGCCGCGATAGATGCTCATGGTGCCGAGGGTGACCACAATCGCCGGGATACCGAGTTTCCAGACCAGTAAGCCGTTGATAATGCCCATTACCAGCCCGAGCAGCGTGGCGATCGCCAGCAATATGGCCACCGGGATTTCCGGATGATGGAAATTGAGCAGCGCCGCAATCATACCGGTGAGCGCCAGATTGGCGGCCATGGAGAGGTCGATGCCTTTGGTCAGCAGCACCATCATCTGGCCGAGCGCGAGGATTATCAGGATCGCGGTGTCGTTGAACATCTCGACCAGATTGCCGGGACGTAGGAAAGAGGGCGCACGGCTACCGATAGCCAGCAGCATCAGCACAATCACGCCCGCCAGTAAAGCCTCGCGATGTTTCAGCAGTTTTTGCATTACGCGGCCTCCTTGCTGGCGCCGCTGGCGGCGCTGACGATGGTTTCGGCGATGGCTTCATTTTTGCCATATTCCGCCGCCATCAACCCTTCATGCATCACGATGATGCGGTCGGCCATGCCCATCACTTCCGGTAATTCCGAGGAGACCATAATCACCGCCAGCCCCTGGCTGACCAACTCGGCCATCAGCTGGTGCACGGCCGCTTTAGAGCCGATATCAATGCCTTTGGTCGGTTCGTCGAGAATGATGACCGTCGGATGCGTGGCCAGCCATTTGGCGATCACCACTTTCTGCTGATTGCCTCCAGAGAGGGTTTCCACCGTCTGCCGCCAGCTAAACGCTTTCACCTGCAGCCGCCGGGCATAGTCATCCGCCAGCGCCCATTCGCGCGCATCGTTGAGAACGCCGCGTGGGTTAAGCCGGCTTAACTGCGGCAGGCTGATGTTCTGGCAAATGGACAATTCGATAATTGCCCCCTGTTTCTGGCGCTCTTCGGGCACGCAGACAATCCCGGCGTTGATGGCATCTGCGGGCTGGCTGAAATGCATCGCCTTGCCGTTAAGGATAATTTCACCGTGAGACGGGGCGGAAATGCCGGAAAGCGCCTGCATCAGTTCGGTTCGTCCTGCCCCGACCAGACCGTAAAAGCCCAGAATTTCCCCTTTGCGCAGCCTGAAGTTGATATGAGCGAACTCCGTCGGATGACAAAGATCCTTCACTTCCAGCACCGTTTTACCGGGTGAAGCGGTGGCTTGCGGGTAGGTATGCGCCACTTTGCGCCCCACCATCATGGTAACCATCCGCTCTTCCGTGATATCGCTTATCCGTCCGGAGTCAACGTATACGCCGTCACGCAGAATGGTGTAATGGTCGGCAATCGCAAAGATTTCATCGAACTTGTGAGAAATAAACAGAATCGCCTTTTCTTCGCGTTTGAGACGCTCGACGATTTGGTAAAACTCCGCAATCTCATGCTGCGACAGCGCGGCGGTCGGCTCATCCAGAATAACCACCTGCGCTTCAAAGGAGAGCGCGCGGGCGATGGCGACCATATGGCGCTGCGCGATGCTGAGGGTTTTCAGCATCGCGTGCGGGTCTATTTGTACTTCGAGACGGGCCAGGATCTCCCGCGATCGCCGATGCATAGCGGGCCAATCGAGCTTTTTCAGCCATCCGCGATACAGATAGTGGCCGACAAAAATGTTCTCGGCGACCGTCAACTCATCGAACAGCACGGTTTCCTGATGAATGGCGGTGATGCCGATTTTGTGCGCGGCTTCCGGGGTGGGCAATGCGATGGGGATCGCTTTGTAGAGTAACTCCCCCTCGTCCGGTTGATAAATGCCGGTCATGACTTTAACCAGCGTCGACTTCCCGGCGCCGTTTTCGCCAATCAGGGCGGTGATTTTTCCGGGCCAAAGGTTGAGTTGAACGTTTTCAAGTGCGCGAACGCCGGGGAATCCCTTGCTGATCCCCCGCAGCGAGAGCAATGGTGTGGACACTGTCATCGTTAAATTCTCCAAGTAGTTCAGCAAGATGGTTTTTTGCATCACTCCAGGCCCCCTCTTGGCGGAAAGGGCTTGGGATCCATCAGAAAATTTTGGAAAATTTATCGATATTGCCGGCATCGTAGGTGAAGGGTTCCGCCATCGCTCCGTTGCCGTCGGCATCCAGTTTCACTTTGCCCAGTTTACCCATGCTGGCCTCCGCTTTGGTGGCGGTTCCCTTGACTAAATCATTGGCGAGGTAGGTTGCGGCGTAACCCAGATCAATCGGGTTCCAGATGGCGAAACTTTTCGTCGCGCCGGATTTCACCGCCCCCGCCATTTCCGACGGCAGCCCCAGCCCGGTAACGTAAACCTGGCCGATTTTTCCCTGATCTTTTACCGCTTGCGCGGCGGCGACAATGCCGACCGATGAGGGAGAAATAATGACTTTCAGGTTCGGGTAAGACTTTAATAGGCCGGCGGTTTCGCGGTAGCTTTTATCCGAGAGATCGTCGCCGTAGGCGACGGCGACCAGATTGACGGACGGGTAGGCCGGCAGCGCCTTTTTCATCTCCTCAATCCAGATGTTCTGGTTAGTGGAGGTGGGCGTGGCGCTGAGGATGGCCACATCGCCTTTGTCCACGTTGAGCGCCTTGAGCGCATCGGCGGCAAGTTTTACGTTGGTTTCGCCAATCAGCGTATTATTGGAGGGATTCAGGTGGATCTGACGCCCCTCTTTCGCCACTCCGGAATCCCACGACACCACTTTGATCCCGCGCTGCATCGCTTTTTTCAGCACCGGCACCACCGCATCCGGATCGTTCGCCGAGATGGCGATGGCATCCACGCCCTGGGCAATCAGCCCGTTCAATACTTCGATCTGTGCTTCGGCGGTCGTCGTGGTCGGGCCGGTGTAGATGACTTTTACATCGCCCAACTCTTTGGCCGCTTCCTGCGCCCCCACGTTGGCGGCTTCAAAAAATCCATTACCCAGGGATTTCGCCACCAGGGCGATTTTCACTTCGGCATAAACGGAACCGGACAGCGCCAGTGCGGCAACGGCGAGCGTACAACCTAAAATAGTTTCTATTTTCATTGCTTGTACTCCACGAGTTGGTGACTCAGTTTGCAGGTGACAGCAACTTTCTTTATGAATAATTTGGCAACGCAAGTTGTTTATATGGCGCCGGCGTCGACGGCGATACGATGGCGCTGAGCCATAACGAGGAGCTGGTATGACCCAGTATCGATTAGTCTAAGAGGAATCCCCCCTGGACACCTTCATGTTATTGACACTTCTCAGACGTGACTGGCAGGGGGATGAAGGTGAGCATGAGCGATCTCACAAAATGCACTATTCAGCGTTGTCCGCTGCCAGGGCGTAAGGAAGGGGGACGGAGAACAGCTTCTCCATATGGGCGATGCGGGACAAGGGAGTAGCGATATCAGGCACGGCGGCGCCTGATATCGGGAAAGAGAAGGGCGGGGGCTTTACTCGAACAGGCTGCGGTGCAGCGTTTGCACCACGCGCTCGGCGTCATTGCCGGGCACCAGGAAACAGAGGTTATTGCTGCTGGCGCCGTAGCAAATCAGACGGATGCTGAACGGCTCCAGTACGCCGAAGACCTCTTTGCCCACGCCGCAGGCCTGGGAGAGCTTGTTGCCGATTAACGCCACCAGCGACAGGTTTTCCTCTACCTCCACCCGGCACAGCGAGGAGAGTTCGGTCAGCAGGGCGCTGGACAGCAGGCTGCCGCCGGTCGAGGTGGAACCGGTGGTATCCAGCGTCAGCGCCACGTTCACTTCCGACGTGGTGATCAAATCAACGGAGATATTGTGGCGGGCGAGAATGCTGAACACCTCGGCCAGAAAGCCGCGCGCATGCAGCATATTGAGGCTGTGCAGGGTGAGCAGCGTTTGCTTGCGGCGCAGCGCCAGGGCGCGGAATAACGGCGGATTTTCCGTTTTATTGCACACCAGGGTACCGCCGGCGGCGGGATCCTTGCTGGAGCCGACAAACACCGGAATTCCGCTGCGCACGGCGGGCAATAACGTTGCCGGATGCAGCACTTTCGCGCCGAACGTCGCCATTTCGGCCGCTTCTTCAAACATAATCTGGTCGATGCGTTTGGCCGCCGGCACCACGCGCGGATCGGTGGTATAGATACCGGGCACGTCGGTCCAGATATCGATGCGGCCGGCATTCAGCGCTTCACCCAGCAGCGCGGCGGTATAATCGCTGCCGCCGCGGCCCAGCGTGGTCGTCCGCCCTTTCTCTTCGCTGCCGATAAAGCCCTGGGTAATGATTAATCCTTTCTCCAGCCTGGGCTGCAGCTGGCTGCGGGTCAGTTCTCCCAGGGCGCGGCAATCGGGTTCCGCGCGGCCGAAATGGTCGTCGGTGCGCATGATTTTACGCACGTCGAACCACTCGGCGATAACGTCGCGCTGGCGCAGGACTTCGACAAACAGCAGCGTGGACATCAGTTCGCCGTGGCTGACCAGCTCATCCGTCAGCGCGGTTGAGGTCGCCAGCGCGGCGGCTTCGGACAGGGTGGTGACGTTATCCAGCATGCGGTCGATTTCATCGCCGATCACCGCCGGATTTTCCAGCCGGTCGATAATGGCGTACTGGATGTTGCGGATCTTTCCCAGAAGCTGGGCGCGCTGCGCCTGATCCGGCCCTTCGGCCAGGGCGACCAGTAAATTGGTGACGCCGGCGGAGGCCGACAACACCACCACCCGCACATCAGGATTGGACAGAACAACGTCGGCGCTGTGGTTCATGGCGTCAAAGTCGGCCACGCTGGTGCCGCCAAATTTGGCGATAACCACCGATTGCGTTTTTGCGGAAATTTCAGTTACGGACATTTCAAAAAAACCTCGTGCAGGGAGCCATTGTTTTTATGTTACAACAGCGGTCTATTAATCAGCCTTGGCACAAGGAAAGAGCGGTAAGCAGGGAGCAGGCGTAGAAAGCTAAACTACGATACACCCAGAAGCGCTCCACCTTGCCGAACGCCCCTGGGGGCGAACCGGGTGACAACCCAGGGGATTCAGCCCCTGCGGTCGATGCGGTCGATACCGTGTTTCACCGCACCTCGGCGCCGCTCCCCCTCGGATATCGTCAGTGGACCACGGATCCTCCGATATCTTACCTGGGCGGCGCGCCTCTTCTGGCTTGCGCGCTGGAAGCGCAAGTACGCTGTTAGAAATAACGGGTTATCCCGCCGCTGTCAATAATCAAACGCCGTGGCGAGGCGCATTTATCAAGAAAAGGGATCTCAAGCGGCGATTTACGGGATACAATCGATTCAGCAACTTTTGATTTCACTTTCGGAGAGAAAAACATTGTTATGAAAAATATCAATCCAAGCCAAACCGCCGCGTGGCAAGCATTACAACAACACTTCGATGCGATCAAGGATGTGCAAATCAAAGATTTGTTTGCCCAGGACAAGCAGCGTTTTGAACGTTTCTCCGCCACCTTTGACGATCAGATACTGGTGGATTATTCCAAAAACCGCATCACGGCCGAAACGCTGGAGAAATTGCAGGCGCTGGCGCGGGAAACCGATTTGGCCGGGGCGATCAAATCCATGTTCGCCGGCGAAAAAATCAACCGCACCGAAGGCCGGGCGGTGCTGCACGTCGCCCTGCGCAACCGCAGCAACACGCCTATTCTGGTCGATGGCAAAGACGTTATGCCGGAAGTGAATGCGGTGCTGGCGAAAATGAAAGACTTCAGTGAGCGCATCATCGGCGGCGAGTGGAAAGGCTATGCCGGCAAGGCGATTACCGATGTGGTCAATATCGGCATCGGCGGTTCCGATCTGGGCCCGTATATGGTGACGGAAGCGCTGAAACCCTATAAAAATCATCTGAATATGCATTTTGTGTCCAACGTTGACGGAACACATATCGCTGAAACGCTCAAGCCGCTTAATCCTGAAACCACGCTGTTCCTGGTGGCCTCCAAAACCTTCACCACTCAGGAAACGATGACCAACGCCCATAGCGCCCGCGACTGGTTCCTGAAAACGGCGCAGGATGAAAAGCATGTGGCGAAACACTTTGCGGCCTTGTCTACCAATGCCAAAGCCGTCGGCGATTTTGGCATTGATACCAACAACATGTTCGAGTTCTGGGATTGGGTCGGCGGGCGTTATTCCCTGTGGTCGGCGATTGGTTTATCGATCATTCTCTCGCTGGGATTCGAGAATTTTGAGCAACTGCTTAGCGGCGCTCATGCGTTGGACAAACACTTTGCTTCCACGCCGGCGGAGCAAAACCTGCCGGTGCTGCTGGCGCTGATCGGTATCTGGTACAACAATTTCTTCGGCGCGGAAACGGAAGCCATTCTGCCGTACGATCAGTATATGCACCGTTTTGCCGCCTATTTCCAACAGGGGAATATGGAGTCCAACGGCAAATATGTCGATCGCAACGGCAATCCGGTCGATTATCAGACCGGGCCGATTATCTGGGGCGAACCGGGAACCAACGGTCAGCATGCGTTTTATCAGCTGATTCACCAGGGCACCAAACTGGTTCCCTGTGATTTCATCGCCCCGGCGATAAGCCACAACCCGCTAAGCGATCACCACAGTAAGCTGCTGTCCAACTTCTTCGCCCAGACGGAGGCGCTGGCGTTCGGCAAAAGCCGCGACGTGGTGGAAGCCGAGTTCGCCGCCGCCGGTAAATCGGCGCAGGACGTCGAACATGTGGCGCCTTTTAAAGTGTTCGAAGGCAACCGCCCGACCAACTCCATTCTGCTGCGTGAGATTACCCCTTACAGCCTGGGCGCGCTGATCGCCCTGTATGAGCACAAAATCTTTACCCAGGGGGCGATCCTGAATATTTTCACCTTTGACCAGTGGGGCGTGGAATTGGGTAAACAATTGGCTAATCGCATTCTGCCTGAACTGGAAGACGCGAAAGCGATCGCCAGCCATGACAGCTCGACCAACGGCTTGATCAATCGTTTCAAACAGTGGCGCGCTTAAACGGTAATCAAGAATGAAAAAAGGCGGGAAATCCCGCCTTTTTTATCTTGCGCCGTCGCGTAACGATTAAAGATTAATCGGTATTTCCACGCCCAGCCCGGCGCCGAAGTCGTCGCTGACGCTGTTATCGCTATCGGTGTACCACAGGCTGGTATCAAACTTCACTTTTGACTGGAAGTCATAGCCCCAGCCCAGTTCAATTCCCTTCAGCGTATCCGAGCGCGGGAAGGCTTTATTGATGCTCTGATCGCTCGGGTTGACCCTGGCGTAGGTTAAGCGGGTGCTCCAGCGTTGCCCGTCATCCAGCGCCAGTTCCACTTTCCCGGACAGAATGCGTCCGTCGCCGCCCATGGCGTGGCCCAAAGGATAGCCTTGCTGGTAGTAGCCGTCTCGGTAGATATGGTGGGTGTAAATCGTACCGGGAGTGGACTCGTTGGAGCGGGTGTTGGCCCCTTCAATATACCAGTTGATGGTGGAGGTGCCCCATTCGGGGTGGCCTTCCAGACCAACCAGGTAGGTATTTTTCGACGGCAGCAATCCCGCTTCATCTTCGCCGACCAACTGGCCGTACAGGCTGACGGGCAGGCCGGTCAACGGCTGTAATTTCAGTTTGAAATCAAAGCCGGCCAGCTGGTTGCCGGGTTCGTTTTGTGTTCCGGTATTGTCCTTCCCTGCCAGACCATCCCAGAACGAATCCCACGACTGCGGACGGCCTTCGCCTCCCCACATCATGATGCGCGACGCGCCCAGTTCAACAAAGTTGGTGGGCATAAACGTCAGGCGTCCGCCGATAAGTTTGGTTTCAGGCACCGCGTAATACTGTTCGAGCTGGCCGGCGGAAATCTGATACTGCCAACGGCCGATCCAGGAAAGCCACGGCGTTTCAAAAGGGGATTGATCGGCGCGCTGCAACATAAAGCCGGTTACCGGACGGGCAGCATCAGAACGGATCAGGCTGCCTTCATAACCCGGCCCCCACCATTGGGACACTTTCCCGAATGAGAGCCATTGGTTGAAAATCTTGACGGCGCCGTAGGAGCCATCCACGTTCCAGCGGGATTGATCCGCAATACGCTGGTTGCCTTCAACGGTTCCTTTAAGGTTTACATCCCAGAATTCGTCGCTGGCCCCGGCGGCCACGGAAAGGGCGTGATCGCTGGCATGGGTGCTGCCAAAACCCTGCGGCAGCCCGGGTTTATCGGTTGAGGTATAGCCGGTAACGCGCAGATTGGATTTCAGCGAGCTCACGCGCTGTTCAACCCGGCTAATCACATTCTTTTCAGTGTCGGTCACCGGCTTTGCCTGGGAAAGAACGGATTCTATTTCTTCCTGACTTAACGGCCAGGTGGAGAGGCTGACGTTAATTACGCCTCGGTCCGAAAGCCAGGCGAGATCGTTACGCAGAGTATTATCCGGGGCAATCAGGCCCGCAGCCTGACTGGCTGACACACACAAAAACATGCCGCTGGCTGCCAGTAAGATTTTCTTGGTGAGCATACTGTTGGTTTCCTTCATGACACTACGTTGTCTTTCTACTTTTCGTTTTATCCAATATTAAACGAAGACGGGGTTAACGCCATAGTTTTGCTTTTGCAGTTGCGAATATATATACAACAGGCAGGTATAGCCAAAATGAACAATGATGAGAGTAGTACATAGAGTACAATGATTGAAATGATTGATGCGAACATAAATTACGTTAGGGGTCTTTTCGGATAAAACCTAAGGCGTTATTTCGCAATCGGATATACGGCGTACGCTATCCCTGTACATGTTTTTTATTTAATATCAACCTGTTGCAGGTTAAATTATTTTCTGCGGCTTTAGGGTATAGAATATCGGATGAGGTTGTGGCATTAAACGCCGCGGGAGCGGTCGGATTTTTTTGTATTGCAGGATGATGACTCCCGCCGTATTTTATTTTCAATATCATGGAGGGGAAAAATGCGGATGCGCATATTACTCGGTATCTCTGCCGCGCTGTTGCTGGCAGGGTGCGGCACCACCAATCAACTCAGCTCCGCGGGGCAAGCCGTCGAGTTTACCGACACGCAACCCGGCAGCGAATGCCAATTACTCGGCCAGGTTAGCGGCACCCAGTCCAACTGGCTATCCGGCAATCATAGCGACGGTAGCTCCATGCGCGGCGCGGCGAATGATTTACGCAATAAGGCGGCGGCGCTGGGCGGTAATACGATTTATGGCGCCACCAGCCCGAGTGAAACCTTCTGGTCCAGTTTCGCGCCGCTGGACAGCAAGATGGCGGGCAGCGTTTACAAGTGCCCGTAAGCCGCGCTTGAAATGAATATTACATTCCGGCGAATGGCAAACTTTCGCCGGTCTCTTCCTGACTTTGCTTCAGCCCCAAATCCAACGGCGTTTTACTGGCTTCCCCGCCGATTTCCCGCGCCAGCCGCGGCACCAGATAGCCGGAGACCTTTTTCAGCAGCGCCTTGACCAGCGTACGCGCCTCCTCATCGTCAACCAGAAAATGGGCGGCTCCCTGAACTTTATCCAGTACGTGGAGATAGTAAGGAAGAATACCGGCATCAAACAGGGCGTTACTCAAGTTTGCCAGCGTATCGGCAGTGTCGTTAACGCCGCGCAACAACACGCTCTGATTGAGTAAGGTGACGCCCGCACGGCGTAATCGCGCCATACTTTGGGTGAAATCGGCATCGATCTCCTGCGCATGGTTGATGTGCGTGACCAGCACCACCTGAAGCGTGCTCCGTGATAGCCGCTGGCATAAGGCGTCGGTAATGCGTGCGGGAATGACCACGGGCAAGCGGCTGTGGATGCGCAGCCGTTTCAGATGGGGAATGGCTTCCAGTTCGGTTATCAGCCAGTCAAGCTCATGGTCTTTGGCCATCAGGGGATCGCCGCCGGAAAAAATGATTTCATCCAGTTGGCGATGCCGGCGGATATAGTCCAGCGCCAGGCGCCAGTTGGTTTTGTTTCCCTGGTTTTCCTGATAGGGAAAATGCCGGCGGAAACAGTAGCGGCAGTTAACCGCACAGCCGCCTTTCACCAGCAACAGCGCCCGGTTGTGGTACTTGTGCAGCAACCCCGGCACCACGCTGTGCTGTTCATCAAGCGGGTCGAGGCTAAAACCCGGCGCCGCAACAAACTCTTCGCGCGCGGTTAAAATCTGTAACAGCAGCGGATCCCTGGCATTTCCCTTTTGCATCCGCGCCACAAAGGCGCGCGGCACGCGCAGCGGGAAAAGTTCGCGGGCGCCATATCCCTGCCGCAGCTCGGCATGGTGATTTAACGCCAGAAGTTGCAGCAATTCGTCGGGATCGGTAATTACGTCCGCAAGTTGCTGCAACCAATCTTCTCTGGAAGGTATATTTAGGGTTACAATGTGTGCCATTTTTTGGCTTAGTACCGTATCAAATGTAGAGGGCCTTTATGGCGACTTATTTTAGCAACGATTTCCGTTCCGGTCTTAAAATCATGTTCGAAGGCGAGCCTTACGCCGTTGAATCAAGTGAGTTCGTTAAACCGGGTAAAGGCCAGGCTTTCGCGCGCGTGAAAATGCGTCGTTTACTGACCGGTAAACTGATTGAAAAAACGTTCAAATCCACCGACTCCGCCGAAGGCGCCGACGTTATGGATATGAACCTGACCTACCTGTACAACGACGGCGAGTTCTGGCACTTCATGAATAATGAAACGTTCGAACAGCTGGCGGCCGACGAAAAAGCCGTTGGCGACAACGCCAAATGGCTGCTCGATCAGGCCGAATGCATCGTCACGTTGTGGAACGGCCAACCCATCGCCGTGACGCCGCCGAACTTTGTGGAGCTGGAAATCGTCGATACCGACCCGGGTCTGAAAGGCGATACCGCGGGTACGGGCGGCAAACCGGCGACGCTGACCACCGGCGCGGTAGTAAAAGTGCCGCTGTTTGTGCAGATTGGCGAGGTGATCAAAGTTGACACCCGTTCCGGCGAGTACGTTTCCCGCGTCAAATAATCCACTCTTTTTAACAAGCCGCCGCCGCTATTAATGCGTTATGGCGGTTTTTTTTCGCCATAACATGGGCGCGGTCTCTATTAAGCATGAAAAGAGCTACTAATCAGCCAATATTGACTACGCTTAAAGAGACGCTTTTCCCTAATCACCAAGAAGGAATCACCTATGTTGAAGAAGAGTCTTGTCGCTATTTTCTCTGTGTTAATTTTATCTGCCGTAGTGGGGTGTAATACCACCCGCGGTGTGGGGCAGGATGTTGAGGCAGGCGGTGAAGCGATACAGCGCAGCGCACAGTAAGCAATAAATGTTTTCAATATGAGGGAAGCGCTGCAATGGCGTTTTCCTTTGCACGACGACATAATGTGGCGGTGGATAAAATGGAGAGAAATGATGCCGCCGTTAGTCATCACCCTGTGCATGCTGACCCTCAGCAATGTGTTTATGACGTTTGCCTGGTATGGACATCTACGTTACTTCAGCGGCCGTACCTGGCTGATTGCCGCATTGGTCAGTTGGGGGATCGCATTATTTGAGTATTTATTACAGGTTCCCGCTAATCGGATCGGTTATCAGGTCGCTTCGGCGGGGCAACTTAAAATATTGCAGGAAGTTATCAGTCTTAGCGTCTTTATTCCCTTCTCCATGATTATTCTAAAAGAACCTTTCCGCACGGATTATATATGGGCCGGGCTGTGCTTATTGGGCGCGGTATTCTTTATGTTCCGCGATAAGATCATGTAAAAAAAAACGGCCTGCGCAGGCAGGCCGTTAACGGTGGACGGCAATTTACAGCGTGACGACGCCGATAATGGCGACGACGCTCAGAATGGCTGACAGGCCGTAGAAAACCCATTTCCCGGCGGGAACGTGGATTTTCAGATCGTGCATGGCGTGGTGAATACGGTGCAAACCACACCATATCGGCAGAATAATCATCAGCAGCAGAAATACGCGGCCGATAAAACTCTGGCTGAAAGCCAGGATACGCTCATAGCTCAGCGCATCCGGAAACAGACCCAAAGGCAGCAGCACACCGACCAGCAGAATGATGACCGGGGAGAAAAAGGCGGTCCACATGCCACCGGCGCCGAATAATGCCCAGAATGGCGGTTCATCGGAACGTTTTGGCGTTTGATTAATCACGTTATTCCTCCTGATCAGAATAGTAAGGCGATGGCCAGAACGGCCAGCGTTACTACAATGGTGACTGCCCAAAGCCCTTTGATAATCGGCTCCGGTCCCATTTTCTCATCTTTCACCACGATAATGGAGGCTTTGGGGGCCAGCTCAAACCAGGTTTTGGTATGCAGCACGGCGGCCAGCAAGGCGATGATGTTGATGAGCAGCACCAGTGGATTCTGCAAGAACCCGAGGAAGCTTTCCCAGCCTTCCGGACCGTTCTTCAGAGAGAACACGCCGCATAACAGTAAGATGCTGAACCAGACGGCCGGCACGGCCGTCCCTTCACGTAACATATAAAAGCGGTAGAACCCCAGCTTTTGCCACCAGGTTGGCGACATGCCGCGGACATACGCTTTGCGTTTGGATGTCATTATTGTCCCTCCCTTATTGTGGTTTAAGCGTGGCGATCATGAAGTCCTTCATGCTTTCAACCTTGCCTTGCTGAATGGCGGCGGCAGGATCGACATGCTTCGGACACACCTCAGAGCAGTAACCCACAAAAGTACAGCTCCACACCCCGTTATTACCGTTCAGCTGCGGCATACGCTGTTTCTTGCCGCGATCGCGGTTATCCAGGTTGTAGCGGTGAGCCAGCGTGATGGCGGCCGGGCCGATGAACTCGGGATTCAGACCAAACTGCGGGCAGGCGGCATAGCACAGGCCACAGTTGATACAGCCGGAGAACTGGTGGTATTTCGCCATCTGGGCCGGAGTTTGCTTGTTGGTGCCATCCGCGGGTTTACGATCGTTGCCGATGATGTAAGGCTTGATGGCTTCCAGGCTCTCGATAAAGTGGGTCATGTCGACCACCAGGTCGCGCTCGACGGGGAAATTGCCCAACGCTTCAACCTTCAAGCCGTTCTGATAATCGCGCAGGAACGTTTTACAGGCCAGTTTCGGGACATTGTTCACCATCATGCCGCAAGAACCACAGATCGCCATACGGCAGGACCAGCGGTAGGAGAGGTCGGCGGCCAGGTTATCTTTGATATAACCCAGCGCATCCAGTAAGGACGTCTGCTTATTGTATGGAACCTCAAACGTCTCAAAATAGGGTGCGCTGTCCTTTTCAGGGTTATAGCGCATGACTTCCATTTTCAGGATTTGCATCTCTTCAGCCATTCGCCTGCTCCTTCTTGCTTTTATCCTGAGCATCTCCTTCGGCGCCGTAAACGCGTTTGGCCGGAGGAAGTTTGGTGATTTTCACGTCGCTGTACTCCAGACGCGGCGCACCTTCAGGGTTATAAAAAGCCAGCGTATGCTTCAGGAAATTAACGTCATCACGCTCGGTGCAGCCTTCATCCAGACGCTGATGAGCGCCGCGGGATTCTCTACGGTTGATGGCCGAGTGCGCCATACATTCCGCCACATCCAGACTGTGACCCAGCTCGATGGCATAGAGCAGGTCGGTGTTGAACACGCTGGAATGGTCGGTGATTTTTACCCGTTTGAAGCGTTCCTGTAGCTCGGTGATTTTATCCACGGTCTTTTGCATCAGGTCCGTGGTGCGATAAATGCCGCAGCCTTCTTCCATCGACAGACCCAGTTCGTCGCGGATTTTCGACCAGCTTTCGGTGCCTTCCTGCGCCAGCAGGTCATGCAGGCGTTGCTCGATGTCGCGGGTTTGCGCATCCAGCGCGCTGCCGTTGGCCGGCGCGGCGGCCGCGGAACGCTGCGCGGCGTGTTCGCCGGCAATACGGCCGAATACCACCAGTTCAGCCAGAGAGTTGGAACCCAGACGGTTGGCGCCATGCAGGCCGACGGACGAGCATTCGCCGACGGCGAACAGACCCTTGATGCGGGTTTCGCAATTCGGATCGGTTTCGATGCCGCCCATGGTGTAATGCGCGGTAGGACGAATCGGAATCGGCTCTTTAACCGGGTCGACGTCGACATAGGCTTTTGCCAGTTCACAGATGAACGGCAGGCGTTCTTTGAGTTTTTTCTCTCCGAGGTGGCGCAGATCGAGGTAGACCACATCGCCCAGCGGGGTGGAGATGGTCCGTCCGGCGCGCCATTCATGCCAGAAAGCCTGAGACACCTTGTCGCGCGGTCCCAGTTCCATATATTTGTTTTTCGGCTCGCCGAGCGGCGTTTCCGGACCCATACCGTAATCCTGCAAATAACGGTAACCGTCTTTGTTGACCATGATGCCGCCTTCGCCGCGGCAGCCTTCGGTCATCAAAATACCGGAACCCGGCAGGCCGGTCGGGTGATACTGTACGAATTCCATATCGCGCAGCGGTACGCCGTGACGGAACGCAATACCCATACCGTCGCCGGTAACGATGCCGCCGTTGGTGTTGTAACGGTAGACGCGACCGGCTCCGCCGGTGGCGATAACCACGGCGTTCGCCCGGATCTGCACCAGCGTGCCTTCCATCATATTGATGGCGACCACGCCGCGGGCCTGACCGTCATCCACCAGAACATCCAGAACGAAATGTTCGTCGAAACGCTGGATTTGCGGATATTTGAGGGAGGTTTGGAACAGGGTGTGCAGCATGTGGAAGCCGGTTTTGTCGGCGGCAAACCAGGTGCGTTCTATTTTCATCCCGCCGAAACGGCGAACGTTAACAGAACCATCCGGTTTGCGGCTCCACGGGCAGCCCCACTGTTCCATCTGGATCATTTCTTCCGGGCAATGCTTGACGAAGTTTTCGACAACATCCTGTTCGCACAGCCAGTCGCCACCGGAAACGGTGTCGTTGAAATGATAATCAAAGCTATCGTGGTCCTGAGTGACCGCTGCTGATCCGCCTTCTGCCGCCACAGTATGGCTACGCATGGGGTAGACTTTCGAGATCAGCGCAATTTTCAGTTGGGGATTAGCTTCGGCGGCGGCAATTGCCGCGCGTAAGCCAGCGCCCCCGGCCCCGATAATGGCCAAATCGGCATTAAAGGTTTGCACTGCATTCCTCCAGTTACTTAAGTTATTTAAGTTAAAATAAGAAAATAATCTCTATTCATTTCAGTCTTTATATATCTGCTTAATTATTAGTACATTAAAAGCTATAAAAAATGACTTTTTGGACATATTAAGAATAGATAAACCTCTATTTTTTGTGTGGAAATGATTATAGCGAATTAAAAGATGATGAAATTTGATGTGATCCAGCATTTTGCAGTTTTTTCATAGTGTACTGGGATAACTTATAAAAACGTGATCGAAAGACTTATTTCCGCCGAAATAATGCTTTTATTTCTTTAATAACTCTTTTGCGGACGATATAAGAAAATGTTCCACTGGATATAAATGATACTGGGTTGCCCCAGTACGCCCCCCTGCGGGCCGTCGCAGGCGTCGCTAAAAAGCTATTCGTCGTTCACTTACCTGTGGAAATTTTTGTTTGTCCGCGTTGATGCGGGTAGACTGCTCCACCTGTTTGACTTTGGAGTAGTAACCATGAGCGAAACGACAAGTTGGCAACCCAGCGCGCCTGTCGCTAATTTGTTGAAGCGCGCGTCGATAGTCGCCGCTATCCGGCGATTCTTCACCGATCGTGGCGTACTGGAGGTTGAAACGCCGGCGATGAGCCGGGCTACGGTAACAGACGTCTTTTTGTGCCCGTTTCAGACTCGCTTCGTCGGGCCGGGCGCCGCGGACGGCATGACGCTGTATCTGATGACCAGCCCGGAATACCACATGAAACGCCTGCTGGCGGCGGGCAGCGGCCCCATTTTTCAGCTGTGCCGCAGCTTCCGCAATGAAGAGTCCGGCAGATACCATAATCCGGAATTCACCATGCTGGAGTGGTATCGGCCGCACTATGATATGTACCGCCTGATGAATGAAATGGACGATTTACTCCAGCAGGTGCTGGAGTGTGAAAGCGCGGAAATGCTTTCATACCAGCAGGCGTTCCAGCGTCATCTGGAAATCGATCCCCTGTCGGCGGACAAGGCGCAGCTGCGCGAAGCGGCGGAAAAGCTGGGATTGGGCGACATTGCCTGCCGCGAAGAGGACCGCGATGCCTTGGTGCAGATGCTGTTTGCCTTTGGCGTTGAGCCGAATATCGGGCGCGAAAAGCCGGCGTTTGTTTATCATTTCCCGGCGACGCAGGCGTTGCTGGCCGAAATCAGTACCGAAGATCATCGCGTCGCCGAGCGCTTCGAGGTCTATTTTAAAGGCATTGAGCTGGCGAACGGTTTTCGTGAATTAACCGACGGCGATGAGCAACGCCGGCGTTTCGAACAGGATAATCGTAAACGCGCCGCTCGCGGCCTGCCTCAGCAGCCTATCGATGAAAATTTACTGGCGGCGTTAAAGCACGGTCTGCCGGAGTGCGCCGGGGTGGCGTTAGGCGTCGACCGCCTGATTATGCTGGCGTTGGATGCCGAAAGGCTGAGCGACGTGATCGCCTTTTCCGTTGAGCGTTCCTGATATTATCGGGCCGGGCGCGCGCTGTCGCACCCGGCCGATCCCTTCTTTATTACAGGCTTCCCGCCGTGCGGTTACTGGAGGTCAACGTTTTTCTATTGCGCGATAAACTCTCCATCCGTACCTGAAGCGGCGGGAACGGCATCACCAGATTGTTCTTGCGGTAATTTTCCAGAATCAGCTGGTGCAGCTCATGGCGCAGCGGCATGCGGTGGCCCATTTCGGCGGCGAAAATACGCAGTTCGAAAATCTGGATCCCCTGTTGCAGGTCAACCAGGAAGACTTCAGGCTCCGGCGTATCCAGGATCAACGAACAGCGGCTAATCGCGTCCTTCAGCAACTCGGTGACTTCTTTACTGTCGGCATCCGCCGGCGCCGGAACGGTCATCACCACGCGCGTTACCGAATCGGACAGCGACCAGTTGATAAACTGCTCGGTGATAAAGGCCTTGTTCGGCACGATAATCTCTTTGCGATCCCAGTCGGAAATGGTGGTGGCGCGGGTATTGATGCGCATCACGCTGCCGGTGAGCTCGCGAATGGTGACCGTATCGCCGATGCGGATCGGCTTCTCGAACAGAATAATCAGCCCGGAGATAAAGTTGGCGAAAATCTCCTGTAGGCCGAAGCCCAATCCGACGCCCAGCGCGGCCACCAGCCATTGCAGTTTGGACCATTCGATGCCGATAAGGGAAAACCCCATCAGGCTGCCAATCAGCATCAGAATATATTTGCTGATGGTGGTGATGGCGTAGCCGCTGCCCGGAGAAAGCGCCAGATGCTGCAGCAGCGCCAGTTCTAGCAGGGCCGGCAGATTACGCACCACCTGCGCGGTGATGACAAAGATAAGCACGGCGATCAGCACCGAGCCCAGCGTGATGGACTGTACGCTTTCGACGCCTTTTACCGTACTGCTGACGTCCCACAGGCTGATATTTTCCATAAAAGCGAACGCGGAATGAATTTCCGACCACAGCACAATCACCGAAACCAGCGCGATTAGCGTCAGGATAGAGCGCACCAACTGCAAGGATTTGGCGCTGATGGCGTCCAGATCCACCACCGGTTCTTCAATGGCTTCCGAACCGCTCTCATAAGAGGCGCCGGACGGCGCGTCCTCTTCTCCGCGCGCGCGCTGCGCCAGAATCTCCGAGCGCCGGTTTTTGGCGCGGTCGAAGGCGATACGCCGCCGCTGGATAAGCATCCAGCGGCGGATAATATGATAAACCACCAGCAGAAAGAACCAGATGGAGACCGAGGTTTCCAGCCGCACCAGCAGAGCCTGCGCCGTAGCCAGATAGCCGATGCAGGACGCCAGCGCGGCCGCCAGCGGCGCGCAGATCAGCAGGTTCCACATCGCCCGGTTGACGGAATTCTCTCCCGACCCTTCTTTATCCAGATAAAGGGGAATGCCGGCCCGTTTCAGACCGGTGGTGACCAGGCTCAGCGCCAGACAAAGCAAAATAAAGCACAGGCGCCCCAGGGTACTGGAGAATTCGCGATCGTTAAGCTTATCGAAGGTGATCAGCGCCATGATCAACGGCACGATAAAGGCAATCGACAGCCGGTAGTAGCGCATCGCCCGGGCGACCCGTTCCGGCGACCAGCGGAAGTGGACGATAAACAGCCCCTGAGGATGGGAGAACGACGCGCTGATCATCACCACCCACATTAACGGCACCGTGGCGGTTACGCTGTCGCCGATAGCCACGGCCACCGGATAGGGCCAGGCGTTTTGCAACCCGTAACCCAGCGCGGCCCAGAGCACGGGCAGCGGCAGCGCCACCAGAATCGACCAGAACACGGTACGCAGCGTCAGCATAAAATGGTCGAGCGTTACTTTCCCCACCCGGCTGCTGGCTCGCTCCATAAACGCATGGTAATGCCGACGGGAACTGATGCTGAACCCCACCAGCAACAGCGCCCCCAGCAGCGGGATCACCGTTTCCCGGCTGGTGACCATCATCACCATGGCGCTGCTGAGCTGGGTCAGGGTATCCAGCGACAGCAGGCGGGTGAGGTCCTGCACCAGCTTCAGCGGGTAGGAAAAGGTAATGGGATCGACATCCGCCACCCAGAAAAGATAGCGGTGCGCCGCTTCCCGGGTTTCGCTCAACGCGTCTTGCAGCTGATTGTTGGCCACCTTGAGTTTGGTCAATTCGAGGATTTGCGTGTCGCAGCCGGAAATCAGCGACGTCAGCAGATCGCGCTGGGTGCGCAACTGGTCGGTCAGGATGCGTTGCTGGGTATTGGTGAGCGGCGTGCCGTCATCCTGTTTTGCCTGGTCGACATCGTGTTGCTTATTAATCAGCTCCTCAAAATGCAGGCGCTGTACGCGCAACTGCGCCATATCGCTGTCCAGCAGTTGCGGCTTGGGCATTTCCGGCAGTCGGGCCACCTGCGCCCGCAGGGTTTCCCCCAGTACCGGAGAAACCCCCAACCACTGCGCCTGCTCGCGAATGGTGCTCAACGCCTGACGCACCTGCAGAGTATGGGTGGCGGCCTGACGCTGCTGCGAGGCGATAAGGTCCATATGCTGCGCCTGCTGATTCAGGGCCATGGACAGCTCGCGGTTGATGGTCAGCAGTGAACTGATGGCGGAAGGCAAACTGCCGCTTTGTTCCGCCAGCAGCTCCGTTTTTTCCAGCGCCTGCTCCGCTTCCCGTTGGCGCAGGCTGTTGATATTGCTGCGTAACCCCTGCAGCAGGGTATCCAGGCGGTCATGACGTTTTTTATACAGTTCGGCGCGCAGGCGGGACAGCTCCTGACGGCTGCTGGCGGACAGCTGCGCCAGCTCCAGCTCGTCAACCCGGCTTTTACGCAGCGCGGATTCCGCCTGCAGCGCGGCTAACTGCGCCTGCCCCAGCGGGGTGGTCGGCGATCCCAGCGACTGGATGCGGCTTTCTATCTCGCCGAGCGAACGGCTGGCTTCGGTTTGCTGCTGGGGAAGCTGCCCCAGGGAATCACTGATCTCCCGCAGCCGTTCCTGCTCCTGCTGAAGCTGGCGGGCCTGCTCCAATAGCTGGCTGCTGGTTTGCAGGATCTGCTGTTCGAGATCGTTGACGGATTGATTCTCCGAGATGGTCGACGGCTTCTCGTCTTCCGCCGTTATCTGCCGGCGGAGTTCCTGCACCAGCTTGGGAAAATCATCAATAACGCGTTGATACTGCGCCGCGCGCTCGCGAGATTCTTTTCGCTCCTGCATGGCGCTCAGAGCGGACTGCAGCTCTTCGACGATTTCGGTCTGATCGGCGGCGCCTTTGTTCGCTTCCGCCTGTTGTAATTGCTGGCGTAACTGCGCCTCGCTGGGCACCGGAGCGGCGAGCGAGGCGGTTGATAATAAACATCCCAGCAGAAAAGTCACAATCAGACGCACGTTCATCCTACCTTTCATTTACCACAATAACGGGGTGATTATTTACGGCGCCGCGGGGCTTCAACCCGGATGGTCCGTGGCGCCGGCGTTGGTATCCGCATCAGGGCGCGCAAGCGGCCCGGACGTCTCTTCTATGGCGTCGTCCGCCGGTTCATTATCCCGCACTTCCGCGAAAGGTTCGCCCACGCGGGTGACGCTCAGGCAATCGAGGTGGGCGGAAAACTGAATCCGGCTGGATGAGAACAGGTTGATCACCGTGGAGCCCAGCTTAAAGCGTCCCATTTCCTGGCCCTTCGCCAGTACGACCGCGCCTTCCTCGCCCGCCTGCGGGTAGGTCCAGCGTTTGATGATGCCTTCCCGCGGCGGCGTCGCCACGCCCGCCCAGACGGTTTCAATACTGCCGACGATGGTGGCGCCGACCAGAATCTGCGCCAGCGGGCCGAATGCGGTGTCGAACAGGCAGATAAGGCGCTCGTTGCGGGCAAACAGATTGGGCACGTTTTGCGCCGTCAGCAGATTGACGGAGAACAGATCTCCCGGCACATAAATCATTTCCCGCAGCACGCCGTCGCACGGCATATGGACGCGGTGATAGTCGCGCGGCGATAAATAGGTGGTGGCGAACAGGCCGTCGCGGAACAGGTCGGCCATGACGTAGTTGCCCGCCAGCAGCGCTTCCAGCGAATAATGGTGATTTTTGGCCTGAATCAGGTTGCCGTCGGCGATGGCGCCCAACTGAGACAGCACGCCGTCGGCCGGCTGTACCAGTCGCTGCGCGTGAGCGTCCACCGGGCGGACGTCGGGGCGCAGCGGACGGACAAAAAACTCGTTGAAGGTGCGGTAAGCGGCGGTATCCGGCTGCTGCGCTTCCTGCATATTGACCTTGTAGTAGCGGACGAACAGATCGATCGCCAGCTTGGTGAGTTTGCCCGCCGGTTTATCCGCTCCCCAGCCGGCCAAACGGGTCAGCCAGATTTTGGGCAGCCAATACTGTAATTTGATTTTGATGCGATCCAGCACAGTGAGCCTCTTGGATTAGTGATGCGCCATAAAATAGGGGATAAAGGCGGCGCATTGTAGCGATGGATAAGATAAATGTCAGTTATCCGTATCGGAAAAGGTTTTACGCGTTTTTACCTGAGCCATGCTTTCCAGAATGCGATGGTAGTTATCAAAGCGCTCGGCGGCGATTTCGCCGCGTTCCAGCGCCGCGTTAATCGCGCAGCCGGGGTCGTTCTCATGCCGGCAATCGCGGAATTTGCAACTGCCGATGTATTGGCGAAACTCAATGAAACCCTGGGTAATCTGATCGGGGTCCAGATGCCAGAGACCGAATTCACGCACCCCGGGCGAGTCGATAACATCTCCGCCGTGCGGGAAATGATACAGCCGGGCGGCGGTGGTGGTATGTTGCCCCAGCCCCGAGTTATCCGAGACCTCATTCACCAGAATACGTTCTTCTTCCAGCGCCAGCAGGGCGTTGAGCAGGCTGGACTTGCCCACCCCCGACTGTCCGGCGAAGATGCTGATGCGACCGGTCAGCGCCTGCTCCAGCTCGATAATGCCCTGCTGCGTATGGCTTGACACCATAATCACCGGATAGTTGAGGGCGCGGTAGATATCCATCAGGCCGTCGACAAAGCGCCGAGCTTCGTCATCCAGCAGATCGATCTTGTTGAGCACGATCAGCGGCTCGACCTCCAGCGTTTCGCAGGCGACCAGATAGCGATCGATGATATTGAGCGACAGCTCGGGAAGAATGGCGGAAACGATCACGATCTGATCGATATTGGCGGCGATCGGTTTCACGCCGTCATAGAAATCGGGACGGGTCAGCACGGAACGGCGCGGGTGAACGGCTTCGACAATGCCGCTGATGCCGGACAGGGTTTCATTGCCGGCGCGCCACACCACGCGATCGCCGGTGACCAGCGACTTAATGGTGCGACGGATATTACAGCGATGCACCACGCCGTCTGCGGCTTCCACATCGGCATGCATACCGAATCGGCTGATGATAATGCCCTCCTGAGACTCGCCCAGCTGGCTATCTTCCCATACGATCTTGCTTTCGGAATGCTTAAGGCGGCGCTGGTGATTGGCGCTGACCCGGCGTTGTTGACCTTTCGACAGTTTCTTTTTGCTCACTGAGCCTCACTTAATACTATTATGATCGCCACGACGCTGTTTATCGCCCATGGAGATAGCAGCGACTATAATAACACCCTATTTGATTAATGCTGGTCACTTAAACCTGGTGTTCTGGATTGACGCGCCATGGTCGTCAACCGGCGGGCAACAGCACAGGCTAAACAGGAATACCTACGATGGTAGATGAAAACAACCTAATCTGGATCGATCTTGAAATGACGGGATTGGATCCCGAGCGGGATCGCATTATTGAAATTGCAACGCTGGTGACGGACGCCAAC
Organism: Brenneria corticis; assembly: GCF_003115855.1. Taxonomy (GTDB): domain Bacteria; phylum Pseudomonadota; class Gammaproteobacteria; order Enterobacterales; family Enterobacteriaceae; genus Brenneria; species Brenneria corticis. The sequence goes on along the minus strand of NZ_KZ819094.1, from coordinate 27,828 downwards.
CTCAACGTATTGGCCGAGGGGCCTGTTTTGGCGGTACACCAGCCTGACAGCCAACTGGCGCTGATGGACGACTGGAATGTGCGCACCCACGGCGCCAGCGGTCTGATTGACCGCGTTAAGGCCAGCAAGGTGGACGATCGCGCGGCGGAGCTGGAAACGCTGGCCTTCCTGCAAAAATGGGTGCCGGCGGGCAAATCGCCCATTTGCGGCAACAGCATCGGCCAGGATCGCCGTTTTCTGTTTCGCTATATGCCGGAACTGGAAGCCTACTTCCACTATCGCTATCTGGATGTCAGCACGCTGAAAGAGCTGGCGCGCCGCTGGAAACCGGAAATCCTGGCCGGTTTTAAAAAGCAGGGTACCCACCAGGCGATGGATGATATCCGCGAGTCGCTGGCGGAGCTGGCTTATTACCGCGAACACTTTATTCAACTTTAGACCGGCTTGGGCAGTATCAGAGGGCGTTCGGCGAGCCGGCCGGGCGGAAAACCGGCCCGACGCGCCGTATGCTGATGGATGAACGTTTTAGCGCGAATTGCTCTTTTTATCGGCAGTCAGATGGTTTTTCATATTCGGGGGCTTGCGGTCGAAAGGATTTTTCGTATAATGCGCACCCCGTACCGATACACAATTTTGTATCCGTACGCCACTTCCCGAGCGGGAATAGCTCAGTTGGTAGAGCACGACCTTGCCAAGGTCGGGGTCGCGAGTTCGAGTCTCGTTTCCCGCTCCAATTTCTTTTCTATAGATGTCCACCGATGTCTGTAGGTCTATGAAAAAAGAGCGAAAAGCTCTTTTTTTGTTTCCAAAGCAATCCATTGAAAACCACCCACGGCCAGCCTTTTTAAGGCCAGAATTGAGGCCAAAAAAACAGGGTGGCAACGCGTTCCGGATTGTTGCTGGGATCAAATAAAGGCAATGACAAGCATAGAGCCTGAGTCTCAACCTGGAGCTCTTGTCATGGCACTTTCCGATCTTATTATCCGGCAGGCTAAAGCCAACGGTAAAACCTGTTATCTTCCTGATTGCGATGGCCTCGGTCTGGTTGTTTCGCCGGTGGGCGGTAAGTCATGGCATTTTCGCTATTACTGGCTGGGTAAACAGAAGCGCCTCTCTCTGGGCCGTTATCCTGCAATCGGCTTACGCAAAGCGCGCGCATTGCGCGATGAAGCTCGCGAGCTGTTGGCTAAAGGCATCAACCCCTGTACTGTTCGCAAACAAAAGCGGCAGGCCGCGCGTCTGGCCGCCGGACACAGCTTTAAAGCCCATCGCGGAAAAAGTGCGTACGTGGTTTAACCAGCTGTTTCGCTTTGCGCTGGTGAAAATTGAAGGGCTGGAAACTAACCCGGCGTCGGATTTGGACGTAGTGGCGGCCCCTAAACCACCTGTCAGGCATAATCCCTATCTCGCTATCCACGAGCTGCCGCCGTTACTCAAGACGCTGAGCAACTACGCAGGCGATATGCAAACGCAGCTTGGCATCCGGCTGTTGCTATTGACAGGGGTTCGCACCGGAGAACTGCGGCTGGCAACGCCGGATCGGTTCGATCTGAAGCGTGAGCTATGGATCATCCCGCCGGAGAATATAAAGCAGCTGCAGAACGCTATGCGCAGGCACGGTAAACAAGCTCAGGCTATTCCGCCATGCGTTGTGCCGTTACCCGCTCGACATTGTGCATCATCTGCTGGCGCAGATGAAACCGGCTCAAAAATATCTGCTGACCCATCGTAGCGATTTAAAGAAACGTATCAGTGAAAATACGCTTAATGGCGCGCTGCGCCGTATGGGGTATGCGGAACAACTAACCGGCCACGGTATTTGCGCTACGATCTGTCATCTTTCATGCCCCAGTTCCCGACTAATGATTTGCCGCGCCTCACGGTCGATGGCTTGTTGCTCCGGCTTCAATTGGTCATAACCGGGACCACCGGCAGCGGGGGCCAGCCAGCCGGTCAGGGTTTCATAGCGCATCTGGGCGTAACGATGGAGTAAACCTTGCATGCCGCTTAGCCCGGCGTTTTTGCACTGGCCGTCATACAGATGCCGCTGCTGGATATAGGTTTTCTGCGCCGGGATTGACGTTGGCGCAGATCGAATAAACGCTAAATGCAGGGGCGGGGACAGCGTTATCTGCTAACGTCGAGGGTAAAGAAAGAACAGTATTATTTGGTGTGAATCGGGTTTTGAGCATGATTCTTTCTCAGATAGGTAAGGTGCGGCTAAATCTGACTGTCGGCTAAGAGCGTGAAGCGGACACAGCTAACCAACCAGCAAGCTAGCCTCGTGCGTCACTAAGTTGCATTATGCGACAATTTGTCGCATAATCTTGTCTGTAGTGCGTCAAACACTGACGTATCGATTGAAACCACCCCAATACCTTACTGGCACGGGTGACTACATCATGAGGTTTAAAATGGCAACAAGTATCCGCTTAGATGATGATTTTGTTGAAGAAGTGAAAACATACGCAGACGCGATGAGCCGTAGCGTGCCCAAGCAGATTGAGCACTGGGCTAAGATTGGCCGCATTGCTGAGGACAACCCCGATCTGCCGTTTTCCTTCATCAACGAAATCCTGCTGGCGAAATCAGAAATGGACAACGGGAGAATGAAGAAGTATGTGCGCAGAAAAGACAGAGCAGGAAATTGAGGTTTACCAGTCAAGTCGCTTTGAGAAAGCTTTTAAACGCCTGAACAAAGGGGAGCAGGACAACGTTGATGAAGAGATTGATCGCATCATCGCAAACCCGGAGATAGGCGAACGCAAGAAAGGCGATCTCAGCTATCTGTGGGTGCATAAGTTTTACATGGGGAAGCAACAATACCTGCTCGGCTACACATGGCTGGACCAGAAACTGGAAATCTACCTCCTGAGTTTGGGCACGCATGAGAATTACTACGATGAGCAAAAGCGGCACCGCAAAGCCGACCTGAAACTAATCGGGTAAAGTTGAGTAAGCAAATTCAGCTGTTTAAAACAGCGAGTTATCCCGTGATTCCCTCATCAATGAGGGAAACAGTTCCCATCGCCCGAAACCACAGCGCCGCCTTATCCCACCACACCCCATATTTGATCTGCTCTCCATTGATTAACACAGACAGATGTAAGCAGCGTCTGCTCCTGGCACTGAACTGACGGTCAAATATAATCTGCCTCAGAATAGCAATATGTGAGATTAAGTATGAGCCAGCACAACACTTAATGTTAACACCAAGCGATTTTGGCGTACTTTAATTACCACATTTAAGCCGCCATCAAATTCCAAAGTTCTCTCGAAACCGATCAATCTGATGCATCCGCTCGTGTAGAACCGTCACGATACCGATGTCTCCGTTTGATAGTCTGCGCCAGTAGACAATATGTTGCTCGTAGAGAAAAAAGAAACCTTCTACTCCAAATTCGGCGGGTATCGGTCGCGATATGACTTCATGTGGCTCTATCCTGGTAAATGCCTGAAACATGCCGGTAATGTAGTTATCCGCTTGCTCTGCACCCCATCGTTCGCGGGTGTATCGGTAGATCTCGTCAAGACGATAAGAGGCGGTTTCTTGTATGCGAACATTAGCCATACGGTCAGGCCTTGTTGCGTGCAATGATATCGGCAGCGGTCAGGGATACGTATGAAGACTCTGGTGCAGCAAAGGCATTAGTCAGTTCCGCTTTAAGCCGCTCGAATGCTTCCGCCTCCACCCGCTCTTTGTCCCGGCGGATCAGGTCTCGGACGTACTCGCTGACGTTGTCGTAAGCGCCGTTTTCGCCTACGTTGGCGGCCACGAAGTCGCTCAGCGGCCCTTTGAGGCGAACGGTCATTGTCGTGGTTCGGGACATGGTGTGTACCTCATTGATGAATTACGTATTGAATATAATCAAAAAACAATACAAAAACAACGTCGGACCCTATGCCATAAGGTGTAAATTATATGAATAAAAACTCATATTTTCATATGGTTATGAAACATTGGCATATTGTGTTTGGCGCGGGGATAATATTAATCGGGAAGGGCGATTGAGCTTTGATGGCTGCCTAAAGGCGCTGTTAACTCGTTAACTTGACCAGTTCCCAAAACAAGGCTAATTTCAAGGCTCAACTGATAATGACTGTATCGAATTAGCGTTAATAAACCAAGAATTAGCAACTCAGCGTTTGTCTCGTTTCCCGCTCCAATTCTTGTTCTATAGACATCCAGAAAAGTCTGTAGCCCTCTGATTCAACAGGCTAATCGCTCTGTTGAGCATCCAGCGAAACCCGCTGAAAACCACCGTCAACCACGCCTAAGTAGTACACAAATTAGTACATGAAAATCGGGTGCGTTATAGGTGCCTCCTTATAAGTTCGTGGAACTAAAACGGGTGTGCTTACAGAGGAGCAGGCATGCCGTCGCATCTTGTATCGGGCACTATTTTAATCATCTTAATAGTCTGGATATATCGCTCAAACCTGTGGCGATTCAGGGTGTCATTGTCTTGCAAGCACTCCTGTAGTTAACGACTTCAACCCGGCCCCTCGCTTCCCGCCGCCAGCAGCGGTACCAGGATGTCGCTAATGGGTGTAGGAATACCCTGTGAGCAACCATAACGCTGTACCACGCCGTTACGTATATCCCATTCCAGTGGGCGGTTGGCCTGTCGGTCGGCGAGAATAGAGGTGCCTAAATCCGCAGGCGCATGTTGAAAACCGTCAACGATCTCCTGCGGAACGTTATCGTGAAGTACCGCACCTTCCGCACGCGCTACCGTCAGACATTCACGCAGATAAGCCAGGGCCAGCTGTGTTATGTCTTCGCGTGAGAACATCCCCGCACGGCGATTTGCGAGCACCATCAGACCCGCAACTGCATTCTGAAGTAGTTTGCGCCAGGCTATCGAGAGAAAATCGGCTGACAGCTCAACCGTGCAGCGCGTGCCGCTGAGCGCATCAGCGACCTGTTGTGACTGCGGCACATCCGGCAGCGTCAGACGCGGTTTGGCGCGCAGCCAGACTGAAGCATCCGGCTCGCGCTGTGCCGGAAACCACACGACTGAAGGTAGCACAGTTGCCCCGTTGACGTAGGGTTCCAGCAGGGTTTTCTGCTCGACGCCGTTTTGCAGGGCACATATTACGGTGTTTTCATTGCACAACGCGGCCAGCCAGTCGGCGCCGTCAGCCACCTGGGTGGTTTTCACCGCAACAAAGACCAGATCGAATGGATGGGTGACCGTTGACGGATTACTCAATACCGGACCTGGCACCACAACTTCACCATCATCGTGACGCAGAATTAACCGCGGATGCGCGGTGCGCCCGCAAAGGACTGGCGTGCGGTCAACTTCATGCAGTACAGCGGCGATGGTGGTACCGATGGCACCCGGACCAATAAGAGCAATCGTGGGATGGTCAGACATTTCGTATTCTCCTGATTTGATTAACCCATCATCAGTGTGCCGGCGGCAATCACCGTACACGCCAGCATTTTTCTCAGCGTTAAGGTTTCGCCGAGAAACAGATAACCCAGTACAGCGGCAAACAGTACGCTGGTTTCGCGCAGCGCTGAGACGGCTCCCATCGGTGCAGCCGTCATCGCATAAATAATGATGCCGTAAGCCATCAGCGACACCAGCCCCCCCGCCGCCGCACTGAATAAACCGGTCCGCACTGCCGCGTAATAAGGCATTCCAACTGGCATGCAGCAGGGCGGCGAACAACGTCAGTAAAATAATATGAGTGGGCATGCGCTGATGCTAAACAGCCCCTGCCCGGATTTGAAGTGAAATGTTGCCATCGTGGTATGAGCAAAGACTCATGCTTTAACCGTAACAAAGCTGTGCCTGTTGTGATTGAGCGAGGAGCCAACTGCGGAATTTTAGGATGTGCGGCTGCGTTTCAGTGCCTCCCGGGCAGACAAAGTAATAGGCGGCAGGTGAGGGGAACGTTATGTCAAAGAGACGCACCAGGCTGCCTTCGCGGATTTCTTTTTCAACGTGTCCGCTGCGCGCTAATGCAATGCCCTGACCCAGTAACGCCGCTTCAATCGTCATATTGGTGTCAGCGAAGCGTACGCTCTCGTGGAGCACATCGGTATTCACGCCGACCTGCTTAAACCATGTGTCCCATTTTGGTACCAGGTCGGCACCGTCACGCGTCAGGAGCGGGTAGCGCAGCAATTCGGCAGGGTCACTCGGGGCGCCTAAACGTTGTAAAAGGGCCGGGCTGGCAACCGGAAAGAGCTGTTCCCGGAACATAAACTCCGAATGCAAAGCAGGATAATTACCGTGACCGAAACGGATCGCCACATCGGCATCTTCGCTCGCGAATCTAATGGCGCTATCTGTGCTTTCGATCGTCACCAGGATCTCCGGATGCACACGTGCCAGATCTGGCAGGCGAGGTAACAGCCACTTTAGCGCGAAAGAATAGGTGGTGTTGACGCGCAAACGCACCCGGCCTTTTTGTTCACGCAGGTCGGCAAGCGTGGTTTCCAATTTGCTAAAGAATTCGCGCACCAGGGGAGCGAGTGCGGCGCCAGCAGGCGTTAGTCGCAAAGTTTTACCGCGCTGAAAAAGCTGTAGCCCCCACATTTCCTCCAGACTTTTAAGCTGATGGCTGACCGCACTTTGCGTAATAAATAACTCTTCTGCGGCTGAGGTAAACGTGGCGTGGCGAGTGGCGACTTCAAAGGCGCGCAATGTGGCTGTAGGGGGGAGGTCACGCATCACTCTGTTCCTGTTAATGAACTAACACTCATAACACGATATGCCGGATCCTTTGCAAAAGATACGGCGACAGAGTGATAAGTAAAGCAACCGGGAATATTACGGATAGTCGTACAGCGTTAGCTTCAAGGCTTAACTGATACTGAAAGTATCAAATTAGCTTTAATAAACTAAGACTTAGCTACTCAACGCTTGTCTCGTTTGCCGCTCCAATTTTTTCTATAGACATCCGAAAAATATGTAGCCTATTGATTTTACATGGTAATCTCTCTGTTTTGCATCCAGCGAAATACGCTGAACCACCTTTAACTGCGCCTTTCCGTGCTTGGTTAAATCATTGCCGTTAAAACGAGAGCGTCCGCCGCCACGGGTAACAGGAATGTTTAAACGCTTAGCTGGATATAAGCATTTTTTTAACATCGGTTTTCATATGACGATGAAAATTTGCCTTGGCTTGTGTTTTTTTGCGCTGCGCTCAGGTGCTTGTTTGTGGTTTTTTTGTTTTTATTTTTTGTTTTATTTAGTGGATAAATCTATTTACTCCGTTAATTTTTATTGTTTTTAGCCTTTTGTTTTATTTTTCCCAGCGACCTCGACTGTCAGGCCGATGTCATTCATTTGTCTAAAATGAATAAAGATTGTCTTTCTGACCTGCTCGCTTTAAATGCGCTCTGCCAGAGTGCACGCGTCGGCATGTGGAGGGGAGGCTGGAAAGAGCAACAAAGTTAACTTACCAATAATATGAAGTGTCACGAGATGTTTATGGGGACTTGATTTCACTTTGGTCAGTCGGGATAGTCCTATAAAAAGGTAAGTGAAAATCTTTAGGGCTGGGCAGGTTATTTATTTTTGTCTGCGTCCATTTAATTTATAACGATTATTTTTATTTAGACAAAGGCACTGGCATGGTTTATCCGGAGCAATCCATCTCTCGTCTGACAAAAATGCTTTCTCCCCACGCGCATGCTGCAATACCCTCGGAGGTTGTAAGAGGGAAAAGGCGTTATCATCTTCGTTCTTCTGGTGAACAATTTATCTATTTTCTCGATGAAGGTGAATTTTTAATAAAAAGAACCCGCGATAACAAAGTTATCTCGGTGATCCTGTCTCCGACCATAGTCGGCTGGTCTTTGGCGGCATTGAAGAGTGATGATATCTATATTGAAAGAGTCGACTACGGCAAAATAAGATGTTTGCCATTCAATATCGCGCTACGGGTGGTTACCGCCTATCAGCGATTTGATGATGTTCTGATTATCGTTAATTTCTGGTTTCATTTTCTGATTGATTTTAGTGCCGATAACGACGGCGATTCGGTATCTATAGTGAAAAATATGCTGCGTTCGCTTAACAAACTGCCGCCGGATGTCCGGCGGCGCTATACCGCGTTAACCTTTATTGCCCAGAGAACCTCGCTTTCTAAAAGCACCATATTCAGGGTGTTAAAGAAATTGCAGGCGGAAAAACTTATCGAGTTAGAACGCGGGCGGTTGAAAAAAATAGCTTTTAGCCAACCCGTTGTCTGCTGAACCGCCGTCGATGGCGGCATTCGGCTTTTCCTCGCATTCACCCCTTGCGGGCTGCGCTTTTCTCTTCCTGATGCGAAGTAAACCCACGTACTATTCCCGCCTATTGGTTTCCTACCAGAATAAATTCATTGTGTAATTGTAACGCTGCGTGAAATAGTTATTGCTATTGTATTTTTATATTGATTGTTTTCTGGTTTTTTTAATTATTTAAATTGATTGCAGTCTTATTAGTTCACTTTTTATTTTTCAGAAATGTTAAGTGTTTTATGGTAATGTTTATATGACGAAACAATAAAAAAACATGCATATTTATATGAGGTCTATTTATTTATTTTTTATGCTGCTAATTACCTCCCTAGACTACTGCTGGTTTGGTTTTTTGTGCTTTTTTTATGCTTTTTTGTGGTGCTTTTATCCGGTTTTTTAGGTTCTCATCGCGGCTGATTGGTTTTTTAATCCGCATTATTCCGATTTTGGTCTGGCGCTCGAAATTTATTGTTTCCGCAAATACTTAAAAGGCAGGATAAATTCTGTGCATGCAATGATTTCTCAACTCCATCGCTTCTGGCTTTATATAAAGTCAGCCGTTCAGGTGTGCCTTTATATTGATGCCGGATAGATCTCGGTTGGTGAGAAATACCCATGTGGTTGAAAGCCACATTCATTTTTGGACTATTTACCTAGCCTTTTATTGGCAATAAGGAATCGTGACTTATGCGTAAAACTCTACTCAGCGCTTTGATCGGTGCGTCCGTTTTGTCAGCCGGTTACGCCGCTCTGGCTGAGGCGGCTACTACTACGGCTGCCGGAGGCACTGTGCATTTCAAAGGACAGATCGTTAATGCGGCCTGTGCGGTTAGCACCAACTCTGCCGACCAGACGGTTAACCTGGGACAATATCGCACCTCCAACTTTGCTGCGGCAGGCGCTTACTCCGGTAAAGTTCCTTTTACGATCAAACTTGAAGATTGCGATACCACAGTATCCACCACGGCCTCCGTTGCCTTTAGCGGATCGTCCGACAACAGCGATAACACCGTTCTGACCACCAGCAACATTAGCGGCGGGAGCTCCGGCGCCGCTTCTGGCGTAGGCATTGAAATCAGCGACAGTAAAGGCACCGTACTGTCGCCGAACGGCGCCGTTTACTCCAACGCGCAAACGCTGACCAACGGCAGCGGTAATACCCTGAATTTCAACGCGCGTTATAAATCCACGCTGGATGCCGTTACCGCGGGCCAAGCGGATGCGGATGTCACTTTTACCATGAAGTACGAGTAACTATCGGTACATGCAGGGACGAGGAACGGCTGCCAGGGACGGCGCCATTTCCGATTATCAGAAGAGACGGCGTTATGGAAAAGACCATCGCCGCTTCCAGCGTTTCCCTGGTTCCGCCCCCGCGAATGGTGACGGGGCTCGCTGTATCGTCGGCTGCGGACCTGGCATAGCCCGAACGAATTCATCGTATGGCCGTCAATCAGTTATTTTTCATCTATGAGGTTTTGCGTGTTTAATACAACTTTTTTCCGCCTCGCTCTGACTGGCGCGGCGTTTCTTTCTCTGGCGACGCTGTCGCTGGCGGCCAAAGCCGGCGGCGTGGAATTAGGCGCGACAAGGGTTATCTATCCCGCTGGTGCGGCTCAGAGCTCGCTGGCAATCATCAATACCGATAATAAAACCCCTTTTCTTATCCAGTCCTGGGTTGAGGACAATAGCGAAAAAAAGAGCGCGGACTTCGTCGTTACGCCGCCGTTGTTCGTCGCCAAACCCTCGGGCGAAAACACGCTGCGTATCATGTACGTGGGGGGAGAACTGCCGACCGACCGGGAGTCGGTATACTGGATGAACGTAAAAGCGATTCCGTCCGTCGACCGCAACGCCATTCAGAATAAAAACGTGCTGCAACTGGCCGTTCAGTCGCGCATCAAACTATTCGTCCGGCCTGAAGGTCTGGCGCAGAGTCCGAGCGATGCGCCGGCTCAACTGCGTTTCCACCGTCAGGCTGATTCCCTCGCCATCACCAACCCGACGCCCTATTTCGTCACGCTGGTTAACTTCAATATAGGCACACGAAAACTTCCCAACACCATGGTGCCGCCAAAAGGAAACGCCTCCGTCGCACTGTCCGCGGATGCCCGTGGCGAGGTGACTTTCCAGTCAGTCAACGACTATGGCGCCAATACCCCCCGGACTACCGGCAATATGCAGTAGTTGCGGACGGTGGCGCCGGTGAGGCCCGAACCGGGCATGGAATAAAGGAAACGTCCGCCGCGTTACGCGGTACGTTCCGTCACTTCTTCAGGAGCTTTTCGTATGCGGCCATTTTATTGCAAGCGCAGCCCCAGACATCAACGCGTAACGGCGAGATGGCGCCGGTCGCCGTTATGCCGGGCTATCGCATTATGTGTGGCATTACCTGCGGCCAGCGCTTATGCCGAACTGTTTTTTAACCCGGCGTTCTTGTCCAACGACCCCGCCGCGGTAGCGGACCTGTCCCGCTTTGAGCAAGGGAAAGGGCAGCCGCCCGGCGTCTATCACGTCGATATTTATCTTGACGGCGAATATGTGGCGACGCGCGATATCAAATTTAACGCGCGCCAGCCGGTATCCGCCGACGCGGCGCAGGAGGATGATTCGGGGCTCGATCCCTGCATTACCCGTCCCCAACTGGAGGCGTTCAATGTCAATATCAAGGCGTTTCCGACCATCGCCAACGAACCGGCGGATCAGTGCGTGGCGCTGACGCGCCTCATTCCGGATGCGCACACGACCTTTGATTTCGAACTACAGCGCTTGAATGTTACGCTTCCCCAGGCGTCGCTCAACAACAGCGCACGCGGCTATATCCCGCCGGAGCAGTGGGACGACGGCATCAACGCCGCGCTGTTGAATTACGATTTCACCGGCAGCAACACCTCCGGAGACGACAGCAGCAACAACTATTTTCTCAATCTGAACAGCGGGCTTAACTGGCGCGGCTGGCGGCTGCGCGACTACTCCACCTGGAACTACTACAGTTACCAGGGGCGCCGTACCCACGACTGGCAGCACGTTAATACCTATCTGCAACGCACGATTGTTCCGCTAAAAAGCGAGCTGACGCTGGGCGACAGCAGCACGTCGAGCGAGGTGTTTGATAGCCTCGGTTTTCGCGGCGTACGGTTGGCCTCCGACGATAATATGCTGCCGGACAGCCTGCGGGGATTCGCGCCCACCCTCCGCGGCGTGGCGAGAAGTAATGCCCGCGTCACCGTGCGGCAAAACGGCTATGTGATTTATCAAACCTATGTCCCGCCGGGCGCTTTTACCATCGACGATCTTTACCCTACCACCTCAAGCGGCGACCTGGTGGTGACGGTAACCGAAAGCGATAACAGCACCAATAGTTTCACCATCCCCTATTCGGCGGTACCGGTGCTACAGCGCGAGGGGCGCGTCAAGTATGCGTTGACCGCGGGTCAGTACCGCAGCAACTACAGCCAGCAGGATAAACCCGAATTTGGTCAGGGCACGTTGATCTGGGGGCTGCCCGCCGGCGTCACGCTGTATGGCGGGTCGCAGCTGGCGGATGACTATCAGTCCATGGCTCTTGGCGCCGGTAAAAACTTGGGGGAATGGGGCGCGTTTTCGGCCGACGTCACCCAAGCCTACAGTACGCTGGCGGATGGCAGCGATCATCAGGGCCAGTCGCTGCGCTTTTTGTATGCCAGGTCGTTAAACGCCTTAGGCACCAACTTTCAGCTACTGGGCTACCGCTACTCCACGCAGGGTTTCTATACCCTGGATGAAACCAGCTATAAGCGGATGAGCGGCTATAGCATCGATACGGTAAGCGTCCGGCCGGTTTACCAGGACTATTACGACCTCAACCATACTAAAAAGGGTAAGGTCCAGGTGAATATCACCCAGCACCTTGGGGACAACGGAACGCTCTTTTTCACCGGCAGCCGACAGGATTACTGGCACACGGACAAGACCGCCGATTTGTGGCAGGCGGGCTACAGCGGCTCCTGGGACGGCATCAGCTATAGTCTGACCTACAGCTATAACAAGAACCTGGGCGTAGAGGCGGATCGCCTCGTGGCGTTTAATCTCTCGTTGCCGTTAGGCCAATGGCTTAGCGGCGGCGGCCGCAAAACCGATATAACCCGTTCATCCAATTCATCCTACCTGACCTATAACGCCAATACCGACACCCACGGACGCAATATCCAGCAGGCCGGCGTCAGCGGCACGCTGCTGGACGACAACAATTTAGGCTACGGCGTGCAGCAGGGTTACGGCAGCCAGGGGATCGGCTATAGCGGCAATGCCAGCCTCAATTATCAGGGCGAGTACGGCAACAGCAACGTCGGCTACAACTACAGCAAGGGGTTCCGGCAGGTACATTACGGCGTGAGCGGCGGCGTAGTGGCGCATGCCAATGGCGTCACCCTGAGCCAGCCGTTGAGCGATACCAACGTGCTGGTCAGCGCGCCCGGCGCCAGCGGCGTAAAACTGGAGGACGTCACCGGCGTCAGCACCGACTGGCGCGGATACGCGGTGGTGCCTTATGCCACCAGCTACCGGCGCAATCGCATCGCGTTGGATGTCAACACGCTGAACAACCATACGGAGGTCGACGACGCGGTAGTGAACGTCGTGCCGACGCGCGGGGCGCTGGTGCGCGCCAACTTCGATGCGCGCGTCGGGGTTCGTGCCTTGATCACGCTACGGCAACGCGGCGGTAAACCCGTGCCGTTCGGCGCCGAAGTGCGTCGAGCCGACAGTAACGGCACGGCGATTGTGGGCGATAACGGCCAGGTTTTCCTCTCCGGACTGTCGCCCAAGGGCGTGCTGCTGGTGGCGTGGGGGGCCTCTGCGCAGCAACAGTGCGCCATCAATTATGCCCTGCCGGCAGGGAGTGAAAACAAGCCGATGACTTATGCTAAGGCGGAATGTTTATGATAAATAAAGTGAAAATGTTAATCAGCGCGTTGGGTGGAAAACCGCGGTGGCTATGCCCGGCGCTATTGCTGCTTCTTTGCCCGCACTCTGTTTTCGCGACGCAGTGCAATACCGCCGCCGGCTCGCCCGTGACCTATGATTTTGTTTTTCAGTTCGCTTCACAGCAAAACACCGTCGGTTATACCACCGGATGGAATGAAAAAAGGGACAGCGGTTCGTATACCATTAGCGGGGGATGCAATACCAAGGATACGGTCTATTACACCGCCCAGCCCGGCCCGTCGCTCAGCCTGGCCTCTTCGGAGAGCGGCATGAACTGGTATGATATTACCGGCAATGATTACCTGCAGATCGCCTCGCAGATGTACGTGTATAACGCGTCGGGCGGCAGTACCTATAACAATGTTCCCTTTGTCGACCTGTCGAACAATTGCAACGGCAGATGCGGCGGACAGGCGACGACGGGCAGCCGGGTGCGGGTGAATTTTCGTATCAAGCGTAAGTTCGTCGGCGTGACCACCATCCCGCTGACGCCGGTTTTCTATCTATACGGCAACCAGGGGGGAACCGGGCAGGGAACCGGCTCGCCGCTGGTGGTCGGATATATGAGCGGGTCGATGACGGTGCCGCAAAGCTGTACGCTCAACTCGGGGCAGGTCATCGCCATCGATTTTGGCTCTATTTCCACCGGGTCGTTCAAAACGGCCGGCGCCAGACCCGACGGCGTCAATCCGGTAAGCCGGACGATAGGCATTGCCTGTAACGGGATTGACGCTCAGGCCAGTCTGACTATGCGCGTCCAGGCGGATAATACCTCCGGCAATATCATCGTGTCCGATAATCCCGACGTCGGCTTTGTGATTACCGATAGCGGCAGCAGCCCGCTGACGCCGAACGATCTCTCCAGCGTGCTGCCCTTTAGCCTGGATGACGCCTACAGCGCCAATGTGACCATCACGGCCTATCCGGTGAGCGTGACCGGGAATAAGCCGGCGGAGGGCGTTGTGACCGCGCTGGCTTATTTGCGAGTCGATTTTGCCTGAGGAGGAGAAAGGGATGATAGGGCCTTATAGAGCGAAACGTCATACGGGCGCCCGCGCCAGGCAGATGGGCGCGGAGGGAAAGCGAAGAGCGGAGACGGTGGGGAACGGCGCCGCTCTGGCGCGCGGGCTGCTGGCTAGCGCGATCCTGTGCTGCGCGCCATTCGCCCACGCCGATTTGGGAATGTCCAATATCCAGCTTACCGCGACGCTGGTGGCAAACGGGTGTTCCGTCAGCGTGGGATCTCAGGAGCAAACCGTCGATATGGGCACCAGGGCGTCGAAGCAGTTCACCGCCGGCAACCGCAGCGCGCCGCCGGTCAGATTCGTCATCAATCTTGAAAGCTGCGGTCCGGCGACGTCCGGGGTAGAAACCGTATTCAACGGCAATATCGACGGCGACGACGGCACGCTGCTGGCGCTGAGCAGCGACAGCACCGCCGCCAACCTGGGGATCGCGATTCTCGATAAAGATTACCAACGTATTCCCATCGGGCAGGGCAGCACGGTCTATCCGCTGACCGCCAGCGCCGGCAGCGCGCAGCTGGTGTTCTACGGACAATACGTGGCGACGAAAAATAACGTGACTCCCGGTACGGCCAACGGGGATGTGACCTTTACGCTGAACTATCAGTAAATCCGCATCGCGCCCGGCGGCGGCTTTCAGAATAGGGGGGAAAACAGGTGATGGCGGCAATGGTGCTAAACTTTTATTCATTGTTTGCCTGCGCCAACCGTTTCCTGCCAGCCGCTTAAGGGTAAGTCGGCCGGCGTGGTTGGCTGTCCTTTGAAAGGAGCGCCTCGCCATGAAAATCATCGCTTTCCCGTCGCCTGGGCACGTATTGGCCGTCCATCGTCCTGATGGCGAGCGCTATTGATGTCGACGCCTGAACGTCGTTCCTCGTCCTCCCTCAGCCGGTTTCAGCCAGCCACTCAATCGTGGTTCGCGTCGGCGTTCGCCGCGGCGACGCCGGTGCAGCAGGCCGCCTGGGCGGCGATTGGCGCCGGCGACAGTACGCTGGTGATCGCGCCCACCGGGTCCGGCAAGACGCTGGCCGCCTTTTTGCACGCCATCGATCGGCTGTTTCAGGAGCGTGAGGATAATGCCGAGCGCGCGCGTCATACCGCCACCCGGGTGGTCTACATTTCACCGATCAAGGCGCTGGGCGCCGATGTGCGGCGTAATCTGCGCGCGCCCCTGGAGGGCGTCGGCGCTGCCCGTCAGCGGCGAGGCGACCCGCAGGTGGAACTGACGGTGGGTATGCGCACCGGCGACACGCCCGCCGCCGAACGCGCCGGTCTGCTGCGGCGCCCGCCGGATATTCTCATCACCACCCCTGAATCGCTGTATCTGATGTTGACGTCGAAAGCGCGGGAGACCCTGCGCGGCGTGACCACGGTGATTATCGACGAGATTCATGCGGTGGCCGGCGGCAAACGCGGCGCGCATTTGGCGCTGAGCCTGGAGCGCTTGGACGCCTTGCTGTCCGCGCCGGCGCAGCGTATCGGTTTGTCGGCGACGGTGCGCCCGGTGGAGCGCGTGGCCGCTTTTCTTGGCGGCGCGCTGCCGGTGACGGTGGTCAATCCGCCGACGAGCCGCACGCTTGAGGTGAAGATCGCGGTGCCGGTAGAGGATATGACCGATATCCCGGCGCGCGGCGCGGCGAATTCGGCAGCGGAAACGACCGGGCGCGCGGGGTCGATTTGGCCGCACGTGGAGGCCAGCATCCTGGAGCAGATTCTTTCCTGCCGCTCCACCATTGTCTTCGCCAATTCCCGCGGGCTGGCGGAGAAGCTGACCGCGCGCCTGAATGAACGCTACGCCGAGCGCTGCGCCGCCGCGCCGCTCCCGGAAGAGCCGGCCGCCTATTACGTCTCCTCTTCTGGCGGCACCGGGAAACGCGCCGCCGGCGAGCCGCCGATTCTCGCCCGCTCTCATCATGGCTCGGTGTCGAAGGAGCAGCGGGCGGAGATTGAAACCGCGCTCAAGTCCGGCGAATTGCGCTGCGTGGTCGCCACCTCCAGCCTTGAACTCGGCATCGACATGGGGCTGGTGGACCGGGTGATCCAGGTCGGCGCGCCGCCTTCGGTGGCGAGCGCGCTGCAACGGGTCGGACGCGCCGGTCATCAGGTGGGCGGCGTCTCGAGAGGCGTGATTTATCCGCGCACCCGGCGCGATTTGATCGACGCCGCGGTGACGGTGGAGCGTATGCTGGCCGGTCGTCTGGAGGCGCTGGCGCCGCCGCGCAATCCGCTCGATGTGCTGGCGCAGCACACCGTCGCCGCGGTGGCCGTGGAGCCGCTCAATATTGAAGAGTGGTATGCGCGGGTGCGGCGCGCGGATCCGTTTCGCGCTCTGCCGCGCAGCGCCTTCGACGCCACCCTCGACATGCTGGCCGGGCGTTATCCCTCGGAGGCGTTCGGCGAATTCCGTCCGCGCCTGATCTGGGACCGCGCCAGCGGCCTGCTCACCGCCCGTCCCGGCGCGCAGCAGTTGGCGGTCATCAGCGGCGGCACCATCCCCGATCGCGGCATGTTCAGCGTGATGCTGCCGGAAGGCGAGGAGCAGAGCGGCGCGCGGCGGGTCGGCGAACTCGACGAGGAGATGGTCTACGAGTCGCGGGTGAACGACGTGATCACCCTAGGCGCCACCTCCTGGCGCATCCAGCAGATCACCCACGACCAGGTGGTGGTGATCCCGGCGCCGGGGCGTTCCGCCCGACTGCCGTTCTGGCGCGGTGATGGCCTGGGTCGCCCGTCCGAACTGGGGGAATCCATCGGCGCTTTTCTGCGCGAGGTGGAGACGGCGACGGGCGGCAAACGACGCCTGACGAGCGAAGACGGCCCGCTGGCGGCGCGCCTTGCCGCCGCGGGGTTGGATGACAACGCGGTCAATAATCTGCTTGAACTGGTGGCGGAACAACGCGAGTCCACCGGGGCGCTGCCCACCGACCGCACGCTGGTGATTGAGCGCTGCCGCGATGAGAGCGGCGACTGGCGACTGATGCTGCATTCCCCTTATGGTCAGCGCGTGCATGCGCCCTGGGCGCTGGCGATCGCCGCGCGTATTCGCCAGCGCCTGAAGTTCGATCCCGCCGTCGTCGCCAGCGACGACGGCATCATTATTCGCATACCGGACGGCGTCGGGCGGGTTCCCGGCGCGGAGATGTTTGCCTTTGATCCGCAAACGCTGCGGCGGATCGTCGCCGATGCGGTAGGGCACTCGGCGCTGTTCGCCGCCCGTTTCCGCGAATGCGCGGCGCGCGCGCTGTTGCTGCCGCGACGCCGTCCCGGCAAGCGTTCGCCGCTGTGGCAGCAGCGCCTGCGCGCCGGTCAACTGCTGGAGATCGCCCGCGAGCATGACGATTTTCCGCTATTGCTCGAAACCGCCAGAGAGTGTTTGCAGGACGTTTACGATCTGGACGCGCTACAGGCGCTGCATCAGCGCCTGTACGACGGCGCGGTGCGGATGCTGGAGGTCGCCACCGAGATCCCTTCGCCGTTCGCGGCCAATTTACTGTTCGGCTACGTGGCGGAATTTATCTATCAGGGCGATGCGCCACTGGCCGAACGCCGGGCGTCGGTGCTGTCGCTGGACAGCGGTCTGCTCGGCGAACTGCTGGGGCAGGGCGAACTGAGCGAATTGCTCGATCCGCAGGTAGCGGCGCAGGTGGAACAGGAATTACAGCGCACCACGGCGGATCGCCAGGCGAAGGGCGCGGAAGGCGTGGTCGATCTGCTGCGTGAGCTCGGCCCCCTGTCGCTGGCGGAAATTACGGCGCGCCTGGCCGACGACGATCCCGGCGCGGCGCAGGCCTACCTGGAACAGCTGACGGCGAGCCAGCGGATTATTCCGCTGCGTCTGGCGGGGGAAGCGCGTTGGGCCGGCATCGAAGATGCCGCCCGTCTGCGCGACGGGCTGGGGGTCACGCTGCCGCCGGGCATTCCCGCCGTTTTCCTGCAAGCGGTCGACGCGCCTTTACGCGACCTGATCGCCCGCTATGCCCGCACCCATGCTCCTTTTACCGCGGCGCAGGCGGCGGCGCGCTTCGGTCTGGGTGTCGCCGTGGTCAACGAGCAACTGGCGCGTCTGCGCGACCGGGGTCGGCTTTTACCCTGCAACGTCGCCGACGGCGAGGAGGAAAACGACGTCGACAGCGGCGCCAGACGCCAGTGGGTATGGGAAGAGGTATTTCGTCGCTTGCGGGCGCGCGGGCTACAGGCGGCGCGCGCGGCGACCCGGCCGGTGTCGCGCGAAACCTTCGTGCGGCTGGTGCTGGAGCGCCAGGGCCTGTTCGCCGATGCCGCCGCGCCGACGTCGGCCCAGGAGCGGCCCGCGGCGCAGGGCGCGTTTGAAGGGGCTGACAGCGTCGCGCGCGTGGTTGAACAACTGGCGGGGCTGGCGTTGCCGGTTGCTCTATGGGAAAGCCAGATTTTCCCCGCCCGCGTGCGTGACTATCGGCCGGCCATGCTGGATGAGCTGATCGCCGCCGGCGAGGTGCTCTGGGCCGGCCACGGCGCGCAGAGCGACGGGCTGGTCTCCCTGCATCTGCGCGAACTGGCGGGCGAAACGCTGCCGCTGCCGGAGGAGGAAAACGCCGCGTCGACGCTCTCGGCGTTGCAACGGGCCATTCTCGAGGTGCTTGCCGATGGCGGCGCCTATTTTATCCGCCAGTTGGCGCCGCTCGCCCAGGCGCGCCTGTCGCTCGTCGACGGGCGGCGCGTTTCGACGCAGGTCACGCCGGAGGAGACGACGGAAGCCCTGTGGGCGCTCGTCTGGCAAGGGCGGGTCACCAGCGACAGCTGGACGCCGCTGCGTGCGTTGAGCGGCGCACGACCTCCGGCTCGTGCGCGCCGCCCGACCCGTCCCCAGCGCCATCGGCGCCAGGTGGTCGGCTGGGAGCCGGTGTGGGAACCGGCCACATCCGCGGCGGGGCGTTCCCGTGCCGGCGAAGCGGCCCTGAGCGGACGCTGGTCGCTGCTGGCCGGCGAGCCGGTCAATCCCACGCTCAGAATGCTGACCTGGGTCGAGAATCTGTTCGATCGCTACGGGGTGCTCAGCCGCGGCGTGGCGATGGCGGAGCAGGTGCCGGGGGGCTTTGCGGCGCTTCAGCCGCTGCTGCGCAGAATGGAAGAGACGGGCCGCGTGCTGCGCGGACGATTCGTCAGCGGATTGGGCGCCGCGCAGTTCGCCGAGCAGGGCGGCATCGAACGTCTGCGGGAATTGGCGCAGTCTCCGGCTGGCGTACCGGTGGCGATGTCGGCCAGCGATCCGGCCAATCCCTTCGGTTGGCTGATGTCCTGGCCGCCTCACCCTTCAGGCATTCGCCCAGCCCGGCGCGGCGGCGCCATCGTAGTGATCTGTGACGGTAAGCTGGCGTTCTATCTGGCGCAAAGTGGCCGCCAACTGCTGACCTATGGCGAGAAAAACGCGGCGGAGGACGTCGAGTGGTTCGCCGCCGGCGCGCGTGCGCTGGCGGCCGCGCTTAAGCGTGAGAAATCGCGGGTGTTCACGCTGGAGAACGTCGACGGCCAGCCGGCGGGCGCCAGTCCGGTCGCCAACGCGCTATCCGCGGCCGGTTTCTCGCGCGTGCCCAAAGGGTACGCGTGGTATGGCTGAGGCGGAGGATACCCGCCCAGTCGTCAGCCGGATGTGGCGAGATGCGGATGATAGCTCGTCGATTTGCAGCCAGTTGGCGTTGTTATAACCAATCAGACGGCGACGAATGAGAAAGGGCTTGCCATGCTCGGAGAACCGGTTCATAATGCGCCCATTCCAAACGTCGGTTTGCATTAAAGTCTGTTTAATCAATCGGTTATCAAATAAAGCTTCGAGCTAATAAGCTGTTTGGAATACCCACCATATGCGGGAATAGCTCAGTTGGTAGAGCACGACCTTGCCAAGGTCGGGGTCGCGAGTTCGAGTCTCGTTTCCCGCTCCAATTTCTTTTCTATAGATGTCCACCGATGTCTGTAGGTCTATGAAAAAAGAGCGAAAAGCTCTTTTTTTGTTTCCAAAGCAATCCATTGAAAACCACCCACGGCCAGCCTTTTTAAGGCCAGAATTGAGGCCAAAAAAACAGGGTGGCAACGCGTTGCGGATTGTTGCTGGGATCAAATAAAGGCAATGACAAGCATAGAGCCTGAGTCTCAACTTGGGAGCTATCAACATGGCACTTTCCGATCTGATTATCCGGCAGTCCGAAGCCAACGGTAAAACCTTTCATCTTCCTGATTGCGATGGCCTCGGTCTGGTTGTTTCGCCGGTGGGCGGTAAGTCATGGCATTTCCGCTATTACTGGCTGGGTAAACAGAAGCGCCTCTCTCTGGGCCGTTATCCTGCAATCGGCTTACGCAAAGCGCGCGCATTGCGTGATGAAGCTCGCGAGCTGTTGGCTAAAGGCATCAACCCCTGCACTGTTCGCAAACAAAAGCGGCAGGCCGCGCGTCTGGCCGCCGGACACAGCTTTAAAGCCGTCTATTCCCTTTGGCTTGACCATCGCAGACTCGAACTCAGAGAAGGGCGGCAAAGTACCCTGTCGCAAATCCAGCGTATTTTTTCTAAAGATGTGCTGCCCATTCTGGGCGAGCGTTCGATCCTTGAGATCCGTCGCTCTGACCTGCTGGAGGTGACTGCCCGTATTGAACGGCGCAAGGCGCTGACCATCGCGGAAAAGGTGCGTACGTGGTTTAACCAGCTGTTTCGCTTTGCGCTGGTGAAAATCGAAGGGCTGGAAACTAACCCGGCGTCGGATTTGGACGTGGTGGCGGCCCCTAAGCCACCAGTCAGGCATAATCCCTATCTCGCTATCCACGAGCTGCCGTCATTACTCCGGAAGCTGAGCAACTACGCAGGCGATATGCAAACGCAGCTTGGCATCCGGTTGTTGCTATTGACCGGGGTTCGCACCGGAGAACTGCGGCTGGCAACGCCGGATCAGTTCGATCTGAAGCGTGAGCTATGGATCATTCCGCCGGAGAATATAAAGCAGTTGCAGAACGCTATGCGCAGGCACGGCAAGCGTGCTCAGGCTATTCCGCCATACGTTGTGCCGTTACCCGCTCAGGCGCTCGACATTGTGCATCATCTGCTGGCGCAGATGAAACCGGCTCAAAAATATCTGCTGACCCATCGTAGCGATTTAAAGAAACGTATCAGTGAAAATACGCTTAATGGCGCGCTGCGCCGTATGGGGTATGCGGAACAACTAACCGGCCACGGTATTCGCGCCACCATCTCGACGGCGCTCAACGAAATCGGCTATCCCAAAATGTGGATTGAGGCGCAGCTTTCCCACGCCGACCCCAACAAAGTCAGCGCGGCCTACAATCATGCGCAGTATGTGGAACAGCGGCGGCGCATGATGCAGGAGTGGGCGGATAGTCTGGATCGCTGGGCGGCGAACGGAGCCGGTGAGGTTAATTATGGCGTTGCAAAAATCAGCGTACTTGAAAACACGCTGAAAGCCATGGCAGACGGTCGGATGCTGCCCGGTGATGGCATACCGTTTTTACGTGAGTTTATTTTGCAATGAGCAGGTTATCCCTTTTTCCACTGAACGACTTCACCGTCATATAGTTTCAGGATGATGTCTGCAAAGTCGTCGTCAAGGGTATAAAAATAGCTTTCAGGGACGTTAAGAACGCGGGCAAAGGCGCACATCGTTTCAAATGTTGGGCGATGTGTGCCGCTTTCATACTGGGAGACACGCGACCGTGCGGTGGCTTCTTCAATCCCAGCGAGTACCCCCAATTTTTCCTGCGTCATTTGGGCACGCAGGCGGGCAGCTTTAAGGCGAGCAGGTAACATAGTGACACCATCAATAATCAATATTGATGTCATGTTTAGCATTGCTTTACAGGTGAGTTGCTTAGAGTCCCTGAACAGAGTCGGCTTGAGATAAGAGAAAGGTCAGAGGGAATGCGCTTTATATTGGCGATAAAGGTCGAGCAGCATGGCCGCAAATTTATCATCAAGGGTGTAGAAATAACCCTCCGGCACATGTAGCACCTTCGCAAAGGCGCACATCATTTCGAATGTCGGGCGATGTATCCCATTTTCATACTGCGAGACGCGTGACCGCGCGGTTTCCTCTTCAATACCTGCCAGCGTACCCAGTTTTTCCTGAGTAAGATGCGCGTTTAACCGTGCGGATTTAAGACGTCCGGGAAGCATGATCAACACCCTAGATAAGCTATTGACTTAGTGTTTAGCATTACTTAACATCGTAGTTGTTTAGAGATGCTGAACATGGCGGATAAAATCATGGGGGAGAGGGTAATGAACGTTAATGACTGGCATCCGGCGGATATTATCGCTGGTTTGAGAAAACGTGGCACAACGCTGGCGGCGATCTCCAGAGAGGCGGGATTAGCGTCATCAACATTGGCAAATGCGCTGACGCGACACTGGCCGAAAGGCGAGCGCTTGATTGCCGAAGCGTTGAATAGACAGCCGGAAGAGATCTGGCCTTCCCGCTATCAGGGCATCAGCCGTGGTCAGGGTGGGGAAGGGGAGCAGGATTGAAAACCTGAAGGGGCTTGATGGCTGTTTATGATGTTGTCTGCTGGCAGCCGCGTCTGGGATACCGTGAAATAGGGCAGAGTGCCTTTTCCCTTTTTCTGGCAGGTCCGTTGCCCCTTAATATCTATTCCCTTCGGCCATTTCCTGCCTTTTTGATCCCGAAAACCCTTTTTATCGTCCAAGATAGAGCGACACGATCTGTAATCTTTCATGCCCCAGCTCCCGACTAATGATTTGCCGCGTTTCATGGTCGATGGTTTGTTGTTCCTGCGTCAGGTAGTTATAGCCGGGGCCACCGGCGGCGGGGGCCAGCCAACCGGTCAGGATTTCATAGCGCATCTGGGCGTAACGATGGCGTAAACCGTGCATACCGCTGAGTCCGGCGTTTTTGCACTGACCGTCATACAGATGCCGCTGCTGGATATAGGTTTTCTGCGCCGGGATTAGCGAACCGGCTCCCGCCAGCGCGTGGGCTTCATCCAGCACGGCCCGTTGTTCCGGCATGGTGATGGGGACGGTACGTGCTTTGCCGCCTTTGGTCCATGTGCCTTTCAATGCGATATGGTCGCCCCGGTCAGCATATCGGGGCTGGAACAGCAGGCACTCTTTGCGGCGTAGCCCAAAGGCAGCCTGCAAACGCAAGCTCATTTTTACCTGCGGGTCGCGGATACGGTCGAGCCGATCGTTCAGCGTTTGGGCTTTATTCTGATTGGTGACATAGCGACGTTTGGGAATGCCCAACTGGTCGTTGTCGGCGGGCAGCAGGCCCGGTTTGCCAATCTTCTCCGCCCACCAGCGCAGATGCGCCAGCCGGTTCTTTAGTGTGCCGGCGGACAAATCTTCCGATTGCCAGCGCGTTAGCAGGGCAGTGATATGCTTACCTTTAAGCGAAGTAGCGCGCATCTGGCGGAAACCGGATTCGCGCAACTGGCGGGCAATCAGCGTCAGAGACCGTTTTCTGTCTGCCTGCGTGGTATGGCTGCCGTCCCGGTTTCGTCGGCAAAGCTGGTTCAGCGTCCATGTCAGGTCATCCAAATCAGCCTCCTCTTTGTCGGTCTTTTTGCTACAGTTAATTCGCTTGTTCTGAGAGGAAATCGGGTTAGTGTAATTGCCAACTCGCCGCATTCACTGCGACAAGATCCCCGAAGGGCAGGGGCCAGACGCTCAGAACGTCTGTTGCCTCAGATTGAGGCATCCGCCTTGTTTCCTGCTGGAAAGCCGGGCGGAGGGTATTGCCTGAAAAACGTGATAAAACCTCCTTTGTTGCAGATGGATGAAAAGAAAATGCGAGCCTGCGGCCCGCTACGGATAAGAGACATTGATTAAATTGGGCCAGTAATACCCTGAGAGAAAAAAGGCTCAACCCGATTAAGGGGCGACGCTGAGAATGAGCCGGAAGCGTCTGGATGGCTCCATCCTGATCGGACAGACACTCGCAGGAGCCAATGCCTTTGGGATGGCCGGATGGGTACGGCCAGCGCAGCATATACGCTGCGCCATGTTTTCGGTGTTCAGACCCGCCCGAAGATTGTTGCAGGGGCAGTATGCCGGAGCATCGTCACGCAGGCAGCAATGAATAGGGTGTTGCACCAGCCCATATTATTGCGGAGTTGCATCAAGCCGTCACTGCGGCGGCAGTGACGGCTTGATGTTGGCGCAGATCGAATAAACGCTAAATGCAGGGGCGGGGACAGTGTTATCTGCTAACGTCGAGGGTGGAGAAAGAACAGTAATCATTTGGTGTGAATCGGGCTTTGAGCAGGATGCTTTCTCAGATAGACATAACAGTAGTAAGGTGCGGCTAAATCTGGCAGTCGGCTAAGAGCGAACAGCGGTCGTTCATAGACATAGGGAGCAATGACACGACGGATCAAGTCCAACACGTCAACTAGGCAGGCTCATTCCAAAGATAATTGCATAGTGTCTGTTGGACCAGTGGTAGTTCATTCCAGCATGTGTTAATCCTTTGAACTTCTGACTATTATGAATCTCTTTGTTGTGGTACTGTGTAAATTTACAGTTTTTTTAGCTGTTCAAATTACCAGTAAGCACTTTTGCTCACTCCGTATAAAATGCTTCTATTTTATACATGTTATGGGAAGTTATCATGGCTGAAGAAGCAGGGCGCTTAACGTTTTTTGATGTCACAAAAGCAGGATTTTATAACCTTAAGGATGAAATTCAGGAAAGCGCAGATATTGTTAAGATTTTAGATTGCTTAACAAATTGGGTTTGCTCGATTTCTTTTGAAGAAACTTTACCTTTAGTTGATGACTCTAGGCTTCGAAAAAAAGTATATTGTCGCGGTGTTCATAAAGATGAAAACACTGGCGACTATTTTTTCGTTTTATGGAAATCTGAATTAGATGGCAACGGCAATCTACAGGGAGTAGCGCCTGACTCAAAGGTTAACTCCTCATCTAATGATATAATAATGCTGTCAGATGATATGACCGATGGTGTTAAGTATATTTGGGGGAAGCCTTGCTATTACTGGTATATCTGTGAGCTGAATAAATTTGCTGCAGTTAGATTTCCACATTCTAATTCAGATACATATCTTTTTGGCCGTTATATTAGAGATTACGCTAACTTCAGAATGCCTTACCCTGGTAGAAAAATTGCTGAAGTATGTAGACCAAATCCTGGTGGTAAGGAAATAAAATTCAGTACAGTAACTTTTGATAGTGATGATGGTGAATCCAGAGTAAGATTTCTTTTTGATGCAAAGCAATATATGAAAAAGGCAGGAAGAGTAAATATTAAAAAAATAAGAGATTCGATCACTCACATTGTTATAAGAGATACTATTGGAGCAAAGGTTTCAGACAAAAGAGCTTGGTGGGTTAGGGCATTTGATAAATTTCCTGTTTTGCGTGATGAAGTCCCTAAAACTCACAAAGAGCGTCAGATTGAACTGATTATTGAAGAAAGGCCAACGGAAAGGCAGATTGATGAACTCTTTGATTTTTATGAAGAAGATTATGCTTCCGGTTCGTCATGGAATAACATTGGTTTCAAACAAGGCGGTAAAAATAGTCAAACCAAATGGCTTGATGAATATGTTATGCGCGATTACTTGAATGCAACATATTCTGCAAGCGACAATGTTCATATTTCTGCTGAAAAACTTGCTGATTTAATAAACTCTAAACGCAAAGAATTAGTTAGTGGTTTAGATAGTAATCAAACAGATATTATTCAGGTGATGCCGTCGGAAAATAGTGACGGAGTTGCCTTAGGAGGATGATGTGATAATAAAGTTTATTATCAGTGTTATCATTTTTGCCATATTGGTCAGTGGAGGTTACTGCCTTTCCGAAAATGTAACGTACTCATATTTAACTGATTTGCTTAGTGTATTGCAAAATACATCAGCGATGATTTTTGCTATTGCGGGTATTTGGTTAGCCTATTTGTACCCCAATGCCATTGCAGGATTGATGAAATCAGAGAAAGTCGATTTTTTGGCAAGTAAAAACGAAGCGAAAAGAATCGAAGGCATGATATTCATCATCATTCTTTCAGCTTTTGTTTTAGTCCTTGTCATTCTATTTTATACTTTCAATGCAATTTTAAGAGGCTCTGACCTATATTACCATAACAAAGATGTTATAAAGGGATTAGGGGTTTCTTATGTGGCAGGAATACTATACGTACAGCTGTATTGCGTAACAGAACTTATACGTAGGAATGTTTCTTTTATCAATAGATTATATTCCGTTATTAATGAAAAAGAGTTGGAGGAAAAACTGTAATTTATATTACAGCTAGTGCCTTAGTGAAAGGCACTAGTTAGGTGATGCCGGTTATCATACATCCTTTTTTGTGCTAGACTGGTGAGATAATAGACATCTTGGTCACTATGCTCTGACATAATAGATCAGTTTAAAAAGTTAAATAGATTGATGTAAGAATGGAAAATTCATTCCAAAACATGATGCTTTTCAAATATCATAAATTTGATAAAAGTAGCCTAGGATTATTTATTCACCAAGAACTATGGTTTGCATTTGCTGCAACTTTGAATGACCCATTCGAGGCACAATCATCATTCGATGAAGTATTAGATGATGTGTGTGCTCATTATCTATTACCGCTAAGTTTACGAAAAAAATACGAGAGTTTTCTTGCAGATCTACTAAGCTCAGTTGGAATATGTGCATTCAGCAAATCTCGTAAAAATACACTCATGTGGACCCATTATGCTGATGAGCATAAATGTATTTGCATCGGATTCAAATAATACAAAATTAGGCCTAAAGGTTAAAATATTTATCCTATTGATGCTACTTATCAAGCTGATTATTCCTTTGAAGATATTGTTAAATATATTTATTATTTTGAATAGTTCCCAAGGTTGAATGATTTAAATAGTATTGCAGGTGATATTTTATTCTCAATTATTGTACTAACTACTCAAGTTGGAAATATGAAAGAGAACACCGACTAGTAATAATGAATACCGGGACGAGAAAATTTGAACCTGAAGTGGTAGACTCTATCTCTTTTGGGATAAGAATGGCAGATAGAGACAAATACACAATGCGTGCTTTACTGTCGGGTGCTAAATGGGGTCACGTAAAATGGTTTCAGCCAGTTAAATCCACTATCAAATATTCATTTTATTTTCAACATATTGAGTAAATAAATTACTTACAAAGCATATAAACTACTACATTTAAGGAACGCTTCTTTTGTTAGTCTCACTTCGGTGAACAGAACTCAATTCATTGAAGCAACGTGGTGTTTCTATGTCCGCTCTTAGCACAGGCTGTGTGAAAATTCTGGCCGAAAACTGAAGTGCGGTAGGCTATGCAAAATCTGAAATCGATCGACTGGTTAGCCAGAGTCGAATTTTACGTAGGGACGCGGGTTTCAGCTCTGTGGATTTGACCCTATATATCCAGACGTTTTTGCTCTCTTACGGTTGCGATAACTTCCTGCGTATATATTCCCGTGGTGAGCGATATCCCAGTGCATTATGCGGATGATGTTCGTTATAATGACTGAACGCCACCGCCAGATTCATCACCGCTGCCTCGCTGTCCGGTTTCGGCATGATGCTGATGTAGTCCCGTTTTATCGTCTTC
>NZ_KZ819093.1:0-74018 GCF_003115855.1 Brenneria corticis | reverse complement strand
TGCGCGGCATCGATTTAACGGTGGAGCCGGGCGAATTCGTCAGCATCGTCGGGCCGAGCGGCTGCGGCAAGAGTACTCTGCTGCGCCTGATTGTCGGACTGGATCAGGACTACCAGGGCGAGATTACCCTGGGTACGCGGCGCATTAGCGGTCCCGGCCCGGAGCGCGGCATCGTGTTTCAGGACCACCGTCTGCTGCCGTGGCTGACGCTGGAGGAGAATATCGCGCTGGCGGTGGAAAACGTCTCCTGGCCGGCGGCGCGCAAACGCGACGCGGTGCGCGAACATATTGAACTGGTCGGGCTGACGGGCTACGAGCAGGCCTTTCCCCACCAGCTTTCCGGCGGTATGGCGCAGCGAGCCGCCATTGCCCGCGGGCTGGTGGCGCGTCCGGAAGTGCTGCTGCTGGACGAACCGCTGGGGGCGCTGGATGCGCTGACGCGCATCCGGCTGCAGGATGAACTGCTGCATATCTGGCAGCACGAGCGCACCAGTATGATCCTGGTGACCCACGACATTGAGGAAGCGCTCTATTTGAGCCACCGCGTGGTGGTGCTGCAGTCGCATCCGGGGCAGATAGCCAAGGTGGTGGAGGTGACGCTGCCGACGCCCCGCGACCGCGCCAGCTATGCGTTTACCGATCTGCGGCGTGAAGTGCTGGCGGCGATGGCGCCGGATGCCGTGCGGCCCGAAGCGGCGGCGGCGGGGTAAAGGAATAGGGAGGCAGAGCGCGGCCTAAGCCGCGCTGAGGTTGCTGACAAACCTCATCACTACAGTCGTTCCCACCCTGCGTCATTCCCGCGCAGGCGGGAATCTCCTGCACTGAGTCGCCATCAAATGCAGATCCCTGCCGACTACCGCAGGGACGACGGAAAAGGGCGCTGAGTGACGAATTTGGAAATTATGATACGAAATTGTACTTTGTCATCGGTTTGAGAGCGCGGCCTAAGCCGCGCTCTTCGGTCGAAAATAACGAGGAGATTAGAACGAGGTGCGTTTGTAGCTGCGGTACTGCGGTTGCCAGAAGTTGTCGGCAATGGATTTTGCCAGCGCATCGCCGGAGGTCACCACCGCCACGCCCTGCAACTGCGCCGCTTTACCCACTTCCAGCGCAATGCGTTTCGATACTTCCTGAATATCCGCGATATCCGGCAGCAGCGCGCCTTCGCCGTGGTTCGCCAGCGGAGAGCAGTCCGCCAGGGTGCGGCTGGCCGCCATCAGCATGACGTCGGTAATGCGGGTCGCGCCCGATGCCAGCGCCCCTAAGCCAATCCCCGGGAAGATAAAGGAGTTATTGCACTGGGCGATGGGGTAAACCTTATCCTGATAGTGAACCGGCGCGAACGGGCTGCCGGTGGCGACCAGCGCGGCGCCGTCCGTCCAGCGGATAATGTCTTCCGGGCGGGCTTCCACGCGCGACGTCGGGTTGGACAACGGCATCACGATGGGGCGTTCGCAGTGTCTGTGCATCTCACGGATGATTTCTTCGGTAAACAGGCCGGGCTGACCGGAAACGCCGATCATCACGGTCGGTTTGGCGTTGCGCACCACTTCCAGCAGGGAGATCGCGTCGCTGGCGACGTCCCAGCGGGTCAGCAGCTCGCTTTTCTGCACCAGCTTGCTCTGGAAGTCGAGCAGGTTCGGCAGCTTATCGGTCAGCAGGCCGAAGCGGTCAACCATAAATACCCTGGCGCGGGCTTCATCTTCGCTCAAACCTTCAGACTTCATCTGGGCGATGATTTGTTCCGCGATGCCGCATCCGGCGGAGCCGGCGCCGAGGAACACCACGGTCTGGTCGCGCAGTTGGCTGCCCGCCGCCCGGCTGGCGGCAATCAGGCTGCCGAGGGTAACGGCCGCGGTGCCCTGAATGTCGTCATTGAAGCTGCAAATCTCGTCGCGATAGCGATTCAGCAGCGGCGTGGCGTTTTTCTGGGCGAAATCTTCGAACTGCAGCAGCACGTTCGGCCAGCGGCGTTTAACCGCCTGAATGAATTCATCCACAAAATCGTAGTATTCGTCATCGGTAATACGCGGGTGACGCCAGCCCATATAGAGCGGATCGTTCAGACGCTGCGGGTTATTGGTGCCGACATCCAGCACCACCGGCAAGGTATACGCCGGGCTGATGCCGCCGCAGGCGGTGTACAGCGAGAGTTTACCGATGGGAATGCCCATACCGCCGATGCCCTGGTCGCCCAGGCCCAGAATACGTTCGCCATCGGTAACCACGATAACCTTCACATTCTGCTTGGTGGCGTTTTGCAGCATATCGTCGATATGCGCGCGGTTGGGGTAGGCGATAAACAGGCCGCGCGCCCGGCGGTAGATATCAGAGAAGTGCTCGCAGGCTTCGCCGACGGTCGGCGTATAGATGATGGGCATCATCTCGCTGAGGTGGGCGTCCAGCAAACGATAGAACAGCGTTTCGTTGGTATCCTGGATATTGCGCAGGTATACGTGCTTTTCTATATCGTTTTTAAACTCCTGATATTGACGCCAGGCTCGTTCGGCCTGTTCTTCGATAGTTTCGACGGCTTCCGGTAATAAACCATACAGATTAAAGTCGGCGCGTTCTTCTTCTGTAAAAGCGCTGCCCTTATTCAGTAGGGGAAATTCAAGAAGTATTGGACCAGCATAGGGGATGTAGAGAGGACGTTTACTTTCGTATTCTAATTCCATGACTTTTTTACTCTTCGGGTAACAGAAACGAATTCGGGTGAATAATAAAAACGCTGTGGCCCGGATCTTAAATTACCCACAAAATATGTACAGAAAATGTTAATTAAAATAGTTACAGATGGCTTGCATCGGCGGATAAAAAAAGCTGTATCGATTCAACTAGTTCATTTAATGCGCGCCGTCACTGCACGAAATGTCGGGTAACATTTTTACAGCCCAGTTTGTTCAGCAACGCCGCGGACGATTCCCATTGGCTGATGGCGGCGTCGCGGCGTTCGACCACGGCGGCCCGTCGTATCGCCGTATGCCGCTCGCCCGCCAGATTCATCAGGTTAAGCGCCGCCTGCAGAGGGGGCAGGCTGGGGTTGAACGCCGCATTTTCCGCGTAGCGCCCGGCATAGATGGCGCCGCCGTGCGTTTCCAGCGCCACGCCGCTTATCGCCTGAGTGTATGGCGCGTGGCTGCGGTTGGCGGCGTCCAGCGCGGCAAGGACCAGCGCGTCCTGATGCTCCAGCATGCAGGCATGGTCGATCTCATCCATCAACCGGGTGCTGATGTTCAGATCGCCGGGGCCGAAGGCGTCCGGCAGATAATGGCCGAGCAGGGCGGGCTGACGGCCCGGCAGCTGAATACGCAGCGTGGACGCGGCGTTAAGCTCATTCATAAACTGCCGGCAGTGGCCGCACGGCGTGTAGTTCACCGTTATCGCCGCCAACGCCGGCTCATTGCGCGACCAGGCGTGGCTAATCGCGCTTTGTTCCGCGTGTACCGTTTGCTGAAGCGGCGTT
This sequence comes from Brenneria corticis, assembly GCF_003115855.1. Taxonomy (GTDB): domain Bacteria; phylum Pseudomonadota; class Gammaproteobacteria; order Enterobacterales; family Enterobacteriaceae; genus Brenneria; species Brenneria corticis. Next base: position 70,552 of record NZ_KZ819093.1, on the reverse strand, counting down.
CCGCTGAACTCCATATTGGCGCCGAAATAAAAATTGCCGCTCACGCCATGGGCGATGGCGCCCACCTGAAAATGAGAGTGCGGGGCCAGCGCGCAGGCGGCGGCCAGCGGCAACAGGGCAAAGGCCAGCGCATTGGTATCCAGCCGGCCGGCGTCGGCCAGCCCGGCCACTTCATCCGCGGTCAGCATGGCGGCAAAATCCTGCCGGTGCAGAATGGGCTCCAGGGCGGATTGCAAACGGGATGGCAGCTGTTGCAGGGCGTTATCAAAGCGTGAATGCATATCGGCTTGCTCTTTTGTATTGATGAATAGGCACCATATTAAGTAGCAGAATAGCAATATATTGTGATTATTATCTCGTTATATATGTAATGAGTGAAATAGATATTAAAAATATGTGATGCATGTTGATTTTTTATTCTATTGCGCCTGCGCAAAGAGGGCGGGAATAGGGCCAAAGGGTTAAGGCAGCTGCCTTAACCCATAATCGTAAAACGCCAAGCCGTTTTAACCGGCAAGGTGAAGCAGCACCGGATAAATAAACGGCGCCACCAGCGAAGTAATAATTCCGCAGATCACCAGCGCCAGCGAACTGAACGCCCCTTCCTGAAAATCGACTTCCGCGCAGCGCGCCGTGCCCAGGGCGTGCGAAGCGGTTCCCATCGACAGGCCGCGCGCGGCTTTGGTCTTAATGCCGATGCGATCGAACATCCCGTGTCCCACCACCGCGCCGACGATGCCGACAAAAATAACGCACACCGCGCTGATGGCGGGAATACCGCCGAGCGAGCTGGCGACCGCCATGGCGATCGGCGTGGTGACGGATTTCGGCAGCACCGAGGCGGCGATCTCAGGGGATGCGCCCATCCAAAGCGCCACCAGGGTGCCGGAAACGATGGCGGCGAGGCTGCCGATAAAACAGACGCTGATGATGGATTTCCAGCGCGCGCGGATTTGGTGAATCTGCTCGTAGAGCGGAAAGGCCAGCGCGACCACGGCGGGCTGCAGCAGATCGTTAAGCACTTCGCTGCCTTTAAAGTAGCGATCGTAAGGGATATGCAACAGCAGCAGCAGGGGAATGATAATCGCCATCGAAACCAGCAGCGGGTTCAGCAACGATATTTTGGTCAGCACCGCCAGCTTACGGGCGGCGAAAAAGACCAGCAGAGTGAGCGGCAACGACCACCACAAATTGGCGAGCATTAGGGTTTGTCCTCGGTTGGCGGGTTATCGGCGGCGATGGCGCGTTCACGCTGCATCAGTTGGGTGCTGAAACCGACGACGATCATCACCACAAAGGTACTGATCAGGCAGGAAACGACGATCGGACCAAACTGCTGGCTTAGCAGATCGTAGTAGTTCATCACGCCTACCCCTATCGGCACAAACAGCAGCGCCATATGGCGGATAAACAGATGACAGCCGGGCTTCACCCAGGCGGCCGGCAGGATCTGCGAAGCGAGAAGCGAGAATAGAATCAGCATACCGATAATGCTGCCTGGAATAACCAGAGGGAGTAACGCGGATATCGCATTGCCTGCCAGCAGACAGAGGTAAATCAATGCGAAAGCGCGTAAATACCGCCAACAAAGGGTAATAGTATTACGCATGGGAAAGTCCTGATTAACTGATGCGGCCATGATAACGCTAATGGAATTAGTGTGCCATAGATCACATATTTTCCTGGCCCGTAAATCAGGATGTCCGCTCAGCCGGTAAACAGGCCACGCTCGGAAACCGCCTCGCCGATGGCGTCGGTAAGGCGGCGTAGCTGTTCGGACCGAATGATAAACGGCGGCATAAGATAGATGAGTTTGCCAAACGGGCGGATCCACACGCCGCGCGCCACGAAAAAATGCTGCAGCCGCGCCATATCGACCGGGCGGCGCGTCTCCACCACGCCAATCGCCCCCAGCACCCGCACATCCGCCACCTCGGGCGCGGCGGATAACGGTTGCAGCGCCTGACGCAGCTGCCGTTCGATGGCGGAGACCTGGCGCTGCCAGCGGTTCTCCGCCAGCAGATCCAGGCTGGCGTTGGCCGCCGCGCAGGCCAGCGGGTTGCCCATAAAGGTCGGGCCGTGCATAAAGCAGCCCGCCGCGCCGTTGCTGATGGTGTCGGCCACCTGCCGGGTGGTGAGCGTGGCCGAAAGCGTCAGATAGCCGCCGGTCAGCGCTTTGCCCAGACAGAGGATATCCGGCGTGACGCCCGCATGTTCACAGGCGAACAGCCTGCCGGTGCGGCCGAATCCGCTGGCGATCTCATCGGCGATCAGCAGCACGCCGTAGCGATCGCACAGTTCCCGCACCCGTTGCAGATAGCGCGGATGGTAAAAACGCATGCCGCCGGCCCCCTGGACGATAGGCTCCAGCACCACCGCCGCCAGTTGAGCGGCGTGTTCCGCCAGCTGCGCGTGCAGCGGGGCGATATCCTCCTCCCGCCATTCGTCGTCGAACCGGCACTGCGGGGCGTCGACGAACAGATGCGCGGGCAGATAGCCCTGGTACAGGCTGTGCATCGAGTTTTGCGGATCGCAGACCGCCATCGCGCCGAAGGTGTCGCCGTGGTAGCCGTGGCGCAGCGTGAGGAAACGCTGACGCCGCTCCCCGCGGGCCTGCCAGTATTGCAGCGCCATTTTCAGCGCCACCTCCACGGCGACCGAGCCGGAGTCCGCCAGAAATACGCACTCCAGCGCGTCCGGCGTTATCGCCACCAGCCGACGGCAGAGCGCCACCGCCTGCGGATGGGTAACGCCGCCGAACATCACGTGCGACATCCGCGCAATCTGCTGCTGTAACGCCTGATTGATGGCCGGATGGTTATAGCCGTGGATCGCCGCCCACCAGGAAGACATACCGTCGACCAGACGCCGTCCGTCGGAAAGCTCAAGCTCGACGCCGTCGGCGGCGACCACCGGATAAACAGGCAGCGGTCGGGTGATGGAGGTATAGGGATGCCAGATATGGCGTTGGTCGAAGGCGAGGTCGTCAGGCGTCATCATAGGTGTCGTAAACTAAAAGTGCATTGAGTTGGTTGACAGTATAAAGGGTTAATTTAAACTGATGAAACGTTTTTATTTTGGAGACGCCGCCATGGCCGACCGCATTTACTGGACGCTTGAGCAAGCGCAAGATCTATTCGACAAGCCGTTTCTGGAGCTGATGTTTGCCGCGCAGCAGGTTCATCGTCAGCATTTTGATCCCCGTCAGGTACAGGTCAGCACGCTGTTGTCGATCAAAACCGGCGCCTGCCCTGAAGACTGTAAATACTGTCCGCAAAGTTCCCGCTACCGTACGGGCATTGAAACCGAACGGCTGATGCAGGTGGAGCAGGTGCTGGAGTCCGCCCGCCAGGCGAAAGCGGCCGGCTCGACCCGTTTCTGTATGGGCGCCGCCTGGAAAAATCCGCACGAGCGCGACATGCCCTATCTGGAGCAGATGGTGCAGGGCGTCAAAGCGCTGGGCATGGAAACCTGCATGACGCTGGGCACCCTGGACGGCGATCAGGCGGCGCGTTTAGCCGCCGCCGGGCTGGATTTTTATAACCACAATCTCGATACCTCGCCGGAGTTTTACGGCAGCATTATTACCACCCGCAGCTATCAGGAGCGTCTGGATACGCTGGATAAGGTACGCGGCGCCGGCATCAAGGTCTGCTCCGGCGGGATTGTCGGCCTGGGGGAAACGGTGCGCGACCGCGCCGGCCTGCTGGTGCAGCTGGCTAATTTGCCGACGCCGCCGGAAAGCGTGCCGATCAATATGCTGGTAAAAGTAAAAGGCACGCCGCTGGCCGATAACGAGGACGTCGACGCCTTTGATTTTATCCGCACCATCGCCGTGGCGCGCATTATGATGCCGTCCTCCTACGTGCGCCTCTCCGCCGGTCGCGAGCAGATGAGCGAACAGACGCAGGCGATGTGCTTTATGGCCGGCGCCAACTCCATCTTCTATGGCTGCAAACTGCTGACCACGCCGAACCCCAAAGAGGATAAGGATCTGGCGCTGTTCCGCAAGCTGGGGCTGAACCCGCAGCAGACCGAGGTGGAGTACGGCGATAACCAACAGCAGCAGCGGCTGACGCGGCAGTTGACCCACGCCGATACGGAGCAGTTCTACAATGCCGCGCTGTAGCGGTTCGCCTGCGCGGCGCCGGCGGCCATGAGCTGGCAACAGCGCATTGCGCTGGCGCTGGAACAACGCCGTCAGGATGATGCCTACCGCACGCGGCGGGCCAATCAGGGCGGCAACGGCCGCTGGCTGACGCAGGACGGACGGCGCTACCTCAATTTTTCCAGCAACGATTACCTGGGGCTGAGCCGTCACCCGGAAATTATTCACGCCTGGCGGCAGGGCGCGCAGCGTTATGGCGTCGGTTCCGGCGGCTCCGGCCACGTGACGGGTTATACCGACGCCCATGAGACGTTGGAGCAACAACTGGCGGAGTGGCAGGGCTATCCGCGCGCGCTGCTGTTTATTTCCGGCTACGCGGCGAATCAGGCGGTGGTCGCCGCGCTGACCCAGGCGGGCGATAGCATTCTGGCCGACCGGCTGAGTCACGCTTCCCTGCTGGAGGCCGCGGCGCACTCGCCGGCGACGCTGCGGCGTTTTACCCACAATGACCAGCAAGCCTTGCGGCGCCTGCTGGCAAAGCCCGCCGCGGGTCAAACCCTGGCGGTCACCGAAGGGGTGTTCAGCATGGACGGCGATAGCGCGCCGCTGCCGCAGCTGCATGCGCTGTGTCGTGAACGCGGCGCCTGGCTGATGGTGGATGATGCCCACGGGGTCGGCGTGCTGGGCGAGGAAGGGCGGGGAAGCTGCTGGCGGCAGCAGGTGAGGCCCGAGCTGCTGATCGTCACCTTCGGCAAGGCGTTCGGCGTCAGCGGCGCCGCCGTGCTGTGCGCCGAACCGCTGGCGGAATACCTGTTGCAGTTCGCCCGCCATCTGATTTACAGCACCGCCATGCCCGCGGCGCAGGCCTGCGCGCTGAGCGCCGCGCTGAACTGCGTCCGCCAGGGAGAGGCGCTGCGGGAGGCGCTGCGGGGCAATATCGCCCGGTTCCGCGCCGGTTGCGATACCACGTCTTGGCGGCCGATGGACTCCGATAGCGCCATTCAGCCGCTGCTGGTCGGCGACAACGCCCGCGCGCTGGCGTTGATGACGCGCATGCGCGCGCAGGGAATATGGGTAACGGCGATGCGTCCCCCCACGGTGCCGCCCGGCAGCGCCCGCCTGCGGATTACGCTGACGGCGGCGCATCGGCCGGAAGATATTGAGCAATTATTGACGGTGCTGCGCCATGCCGACTGAAACCCACGATAAACCGGCCATTGCCCGGGCGTTCGGCCGGGCGGCGGACAGCTACGACCGCTATGCGGCGCTGCAACGGGCCAGCGGCGCGCGCCTGCTGGAGATGGTCGCGTCGCATCATGGATCGCAGGTGCTGGACGCCGGCTGCGGCACCGGTCACTTCAGCCGCCGCTGGCGGCAGTTGGATAAGACCGTGACCGCGCTGGACCTGTCTTCCGAGATGCTGGCCTACGCCGGCGAGCAACGGGCCGCGCACCGCTATGTGCTGGGGGACATCGAAAACCTGCCGCTGGCGGACGGCAGCGTGGATATCAGCTACAGCAATCTGGCGGTGCAGTGGTGCGACGATCTGCCGCGCGCGCTGGCCGAACTGTACAGGGTGACCCGCCCGGGCGGCGCCATCGCCTTTTCCACGCTGGCGGACGGATCGCTGAGCGAGCTGGCGCAGGCCTGGCGGCGTGTGGACGGCAGCCGCCGGGTGAACCGTTTTCTCTCCGTTCCCGCCATCCGGGCCGCCTGCCGGCCTTACCGCCATCAATTTCACCAGGAGCGGGTGACCCACTGCTTCCCCGACGTGCTGGCGCTGCTGAAGTCGCTGAAAGGCATCGGCGCCACCTGGCTGCATCAGGGACGCGCGCCCGGTTTGCTCAGCCGCGGGCGTCTTAATGCGCTGGCGTCGGGCTATCCTCGGCGGCAGGAGGGCTATCCGCTCAGCTATCAACTGATTTACGGAGTGATTTATCGTGATTAAGCGCTGGTTTGTAACCGGAACGGATACCGACGTCGGCAAAACCATCGCCAGCTGCGCGCTATTGCAGGCCGCCAATGGGGCCGGATACCGTACCGCCGGCTATAAGCCGGTGGCGTCCGGCTGCGAAATAACCCCGCAGGGCGCGCGCAACGGCGATGCCTTGCTGCTGCAGGCCAACAGCGGCGTGCGGCTGGATTATCAGCAGGTCAATCCGCTGGCGTTTATCGAGCCGACGTCGCCGCATATCGTCAGCGCGGCGGAGCGGCGGCCTATTCGCCTGTCCGCGCTCTCCGCGGGGCTGCGGGCGCTGGAGCAGCAGGCGGACTGGCTGCTGGTGGAAGGGGCCGGCGGCTGGTTTACGCCGCTGTCGGCGCACGAAACCTTCGCCGACTGGGTGGCGCGGGAGCAACTGCCGGTTATTCTGGTGGTGGGCATCAAGCTGGGCTGCATTAACCATGCGCTGCTGACGGCCGGCGCCATCCGCCAGGCCGGATTAACGCTTGGCGGCTGGATCGCCAACGACGTTGAAGCGCCGGGAAAGCGCCATCGGGAATATCTGCTCGGTTTGCAGCAGCGCCTGCCCGCCCCGATGCTGGGCGAAATCCCGCATCTGGCGCTGCCGCAGTTGCAGAATCTGGGGCGGTATATCGACCTGTCGCGGCTGGGCTGACGTTTCACCTGCCGATAATAAATACCCGGCTTTATCCCCGGATTGATAATTAGCCTGGTATTTATTCATCAATCAATAGAAAAAATATCTTGATTTTCCCCCTTAGCCCTTGCCATCGCTGAATGCGTTTCTGGAATCCGCGTTCCGTTTTTAGCATTTTTCAGTCTAATACTTATGAGATAAATCGCAGAAAAGGGGTGAAAAAAATCCGTGTCGGCGATGATATTTGATGAAGGTAGTATTTCTGTAACACAGAGCGGGTGCGGGGTTGTGGGAGTTATCCACTATTTCTGTGGATAACTGTGTGCATGAGCGTTAGGAAAACCATGCCAGACGAGAGCTGACGCGGGTTTCCGTCGGGTTGACGTTATTCTCTGCTTTTTTTTAAATCCTACGAAAATCATTATGTTATTTAAAATCAAGTGCCTTGATTACGCTTGGCGCCCGCTGACATAAATTAGTAATCTGGCGCTGGCGGCAGGTTACGAAAATTATCCGTTTTGGGGATAAAAAGTAGCTAACTTTTTCTGGTGGATCGGCAGCCGTTATGCTAGCGAATCCATGCGCTGATTAATCATTCAGCCGGGCGATAATTTTCTTGATGCTGTTTTTATATCCAGTATCATGGCGGTGGTAAAGTCCGCGATTGCTTCCCATAATAACTTAAGGGTCAATAACGGCCGTTCAGTTCCATTCGCGTGTTATCCGATAGCCCATTCATGAGTAACGTATTCGACTATGAGTAAAGCATTCAAACTGAATTCCGAATTTAAGCCGGCGGGGGATCAGCCGGAAGCCATTCGTCGTTTAAAGGAAGGATTGGAGGATGGGCTGGCGCATCAGACGTTGCTGGGGGTAACCGGTTCGGGCAAAACCTTTACCATCGCCAATGTGATCGCCGACCTGAACCGTCCCACTATGGTGCTGGCGCCCAATAAAACGCTGGCCGCCCAGCTTTACGGGGAAATGAAAGCTTTTTTCCCGGATAACGCGGTGGAGTATTTCGTCTCTTATTACGACTACTATCAGCCGGAAGCCTACGTGCCGAGTTCCGATACCTTTATCGAGAAGGATGCGTCGGTCAACGAACATATCGAACAGATGCGGCTCTCGGCCACCAAGGCGATGCTGGAGCGGCGGGATGTGGTGGTGGTGGCGTCGGTGTCGGCGATTTACGGCCTGGGGGATCCCGACCTGTATCTGAAAATGATGCTGCATCTGACGCAGGGGATGATTATCGACCAGCGGGCGATTTTACGGCGCCTGGCGGAATTGCAGTATGCCCGTAACGATCAGGCGTTTCAGCGCGGCACCTTCCGCGTGCGCGGCGAGGTGATCGATATTTTTCCCGCCGAATCGGACGAGGTGGCCCTGCGCGTCGAGCTGTTTGATGAAGAAGTGGAGCGGCTGTCGCTGTTTGACCCGCTGACCGGGCAGATTCTGCACGTCGTGCCGCGTTATACCATTTATCCGAAAACGCACTATGTGACGCCGCGCGAGCGTATTTTGCAGGCGATGGAAGATATCAAGGTGGAGCTGGCCGAACGCCGCAGGATACTGCTGGCGAACGATAAGCTGGTGGAAGAGCAGCGGCTGAGCCAGCGCACCCAGTTCGATCTGGAAATGATGAACGAGCTGGGCTACTGCTCCGGCATCGAAAACTATTCGCGCTATCTGTCCGGGCGCGGCCCCGGCGAGCCGCCGCCGACCCTGTTCGACTACCTGCCGGCCGACGGGCTGCTGGTGGTCGACGAATCGCACGTCACCATTCCGCAGATAGGCGGCATGTACCGCGGCGACCGGGCGCGTAAAGAAACCCTGGTGGAGTACGGCTTCCGCCTGCCGTCGGCGCTGGACAACCGGCCGATGAAGTTTGAGGAGTTCGAGGCGCTGGCGCCGCAGACCATTTACGTGTCGGCGACGCCGGGCAACTATGAGCTGGAAAAATCCGGCGGCGAAGTGATCGATCAGGTGGTGCGTCCCACCGGCCTGCTGGATCCGGTGCTGGAGGTGCGGCCGGTGGCCACCCAGGTGGACGATCTGCTATCGGAAATCCGTCTGCGCGCCGCGGTGAACGAGCGGGTGCTGGTCACCACGCTGACCAAGCGCATGGCGGAAGATTTAACCGAATATCTGGAAGAACACGGCGAGCGGGTGCGCTACCTGCACTCGGATATCGATACCGTCGAACGGGTGGAAATTATCCGCGATCTGCGGCTGGGCGAATTCGATGTGCTGGTGGGCATCAACCTGCTGCGGGAGGGGCTGGATATGCCGGAAGTGTCGCTGGTGGCTATCCTCGACGCCGACAAGGAAGGCTTCCTGCGTTCCGAGCGCTCGTTGATTCAGACCATCGGCCGCGCGGCGCGTAACCTGAACGGCAAGGCCATTCTGTATGGCGACAGAATTACCCCCTCGATGGCGCGGGCGATTAGCGAAACCGAGCGCCGCCGTGAGAAACAGCAGGCGTACAACCTGGAACACGGCATTGTGCCGCAGGGGCTGAACAAGAAAATCGCCGATATCCTGCAACTGGGGCAGCCGAGCAACAGAGGCAAAGGGCGCGGCAAGAAAGCCGCGGAGCCGGCGGCCGACTATCTGGCGCTGACGCCGAAAGCGCTGGAGCAGAAAATCCGCGAGCTGGAAAGCAGGATGATGACCCACGCGCAGAATCTGGAGTTTGAAGAAGCGGCCGGTCTGCGCGATCAGGTACAGGCGCTGCGCGCGCAGTTTATTGCGTTGTCCTGACGGATGATGCGAGCAGAAACGTTTTGAGGGATCGTTATGGATGTTGCTATACCGGGTGTAGATGTCTTGTTTGTTGCGGGTTTTGGCCCCATCGTAAAATCAGCTCCGGCCAGCTATAGGCTCTACGTTGACACGCTGGGCCTGCCGTTAAAGCCGCTGGAGGGCAATAGCGATTATTTGACCACGGATAAGCTGGACGGCGTGAAACATTTTTCGTTATGGCCGCTGGAGCAGGCCAGCCAATCCTGCTTTGGGCAGGATCGGTGGCCGTCGGAACTGCCTGTGCCACAGAGCTGGCTGGAGTTTGACGTTGCCGATATGGAGCAGGCAACGCAGGCGCTTAAAAGGCAGGGGTATGCGTTGCTGGTGGATAACCGGCTGGAACCCTGGGGGCAGCAGGTTACGCGTTTCCTTAGTCCCGAGGGGATGCTGGTCGGCGTGACCCATACGCCCTGGCTGCGGGAGTCTGCCCTCTGACCTTCGTCATGCCCGCAGATCCCCGCTTTCGCGAGGAGGCATCTCAGCAACACCGAGCCGCCAGCGGAAGTAGATCCCTGCCTACTGCCGCGGGGATGACGGAGGTGACTGCCGCGGGGATGATTGCTGGCGGTATTCGGGGATGACTATTTCGGTGTGTTTGCCAGCAATCTGGTAAGGATTATGCCGGTTAACGCTCAGGCTGTTCTCCCGTGCCGCTCAGGCCGGCGGGCGCTATCCGCCGGGCGGCTTCCTGTTTCAGCGCTTGGCGATCGATTTTGTTGGTGCCGGCCAGCGGAAAACGCTCGAGCAGCCAGATATGGCGCGGATGCAGATAGGCCGCGCCCTCGCGCAGCGTAAAGGCTTTAAGCTCCTCCACGCCGACCTGTTTGCCGGGGCGCAGCACCACCCAGGCCGCGGGTTTATGGCCTTTAATCTCGTCGGCGACCGGCACCACGCAGGCCTGCTGCACCGCCGGGTGGCGTTCCAGCAGCTGCTCCACTTCGCTCGGATAGATATTTTCCCCGCCGCAGACGAACATATCGTCATGGCGGCCGATAAAGGTGTAGAACCCTTCATCGTCCTGGCGGAACACGTCGCCGGTAATGTAATAGCCGTCCGGGGTGAAGGGGGCGATATCCGGCCGCTGGTGGTAGCCGAGCATCAGCGCCGGGCTTTTCAGCTCCAGCACGCCGCGGCGGGAAAGCCGTCCGTCTTCGCCGCGCAGCCGCAGTTCAACCTGCGGATGCGGGTAGCCGGCGGCCAGCGGCGGCAGCGGGCGCCCTTGCGGATGCGCACCGAACACCACCGGCCCGCCCTCGGTGGTGCCGTAGGCGTTGATAATCCGCGCCTGCGGCAACAGCTTGCGGATCTGGCTTATCAGGCTGGCGCTCACCGGCGCCGACCCCATGCGCACCGCCCGCACGCAGGATAGATCGCTTTGCGCCAGCAGGGCTTTTTCCCGCAGCATCATGGCGATCATCGGCGGCACCGCCGTCAGCCAGCTACAGCGATGGTCGTGAATGGCGCGAATATAGTCCGCGGCGCTGAACTGCGGCAGGATCACTGCGGTGACGCGGCTTGCCAGCGCCAGCAGGATCAGCGCCAGCGCGTTCATATGGTAAAACGGGGCGGCGATAAGCACCCGTTCATCATGCAGTTCGCGCGCCGCCAGACGCGTCTCTATCACCCACAGATGGCTGTGGTGGCTCAGTTTGACCCCTTTGGGCACGCCGCTGGAGCCGGAGGTATACAGCAGCAGCGCCACGTCCTCCGGGCCGGCCGGCCAGGGCGTCAGCGGGCCGGGGTCGCTAAATGCCGTCAGGGCGTCGTCGTCAAAAGGGATATGCGGCGGCGGGTTGGCGAGGCGCGCCAGCTGCGCGTCGTCGCCAAAAAGAAAGAGGGCGCCGCTGTCCTGCAAAATATGCTCGATGGCGGCGACCGGCAGTTTGATATTGATGGGCACCGCCACCAGCCCGGCGCGCAGGATCCCCAGCAGCGCGGCGACGTACTGCGTCGAGTTGAGCGCCAGAATGGCGACCTTGCTGCCGGGGGGAAATCCGCGCGCCAGCAGGGCGCGTCCGATGGCGTTGGCCTGCGCGTCGAGCCGGGCGTAGCTGAGCGCCTGCGCAGGCTGCCCGGCGCGCGGCGCAATCAGCGCGGGCTGCTCGCCGTCGCGGCGTTCGGTAAACAGCACGCCCAGATTACGACCGTTCATGGCAGAAACTCGAACAGGCTATTGAACGCCGGTAGCGCCACCAGCAGGCGTTGCGGCTGTTCGCTGAGCGGCAGATCGAGCGCGCGGGCCCGGTCGGCGATCAGCTTGCGGTCGCCGCCGTGCAGACGCAGCGCGGCAAACCGGCTTTTACGCGCCGGGTCCGGTTGCAGCAGATGCTGATAGTGTCGGGCGAAAGCGTCGTGATGCAGGAAGGCCAGTTCAAAACCCGGCGCCAACGCGCCCAACGCCTGATAGTCGCCGGCCAGCGATGCGGGGTCGTCGCCGACCACCGTCAGCTGGCCGATGCGCGTCACGCCGTTGCGATGCCGCAGCCACTCATCGCGCCATACCAGCTCCGGCGTGTGATGCTGGCAGAAATAGATCCGCCCGGCGCTGAAACTGTCCGCCGCCAGATGCACCGTGCTAAAGCGCGCCTGCCGCCGCTGCCCGTCGATATCCACCGGTCGGGAGAAGGTGCGCACGGGCTGCGCGGCAAAGCCGGCCTGGCGGATCGCCTGCGCGCTGGCGGCGATATCCTGACTGGCGAACACCAGCCCGTCGAGACCGGGCGGACCGTCAAGCAGTTCCCGGCGCTGCACCGGCTCGCCGGGCGGCAAGCCGAGAATTTCCAGATAGTGGCGCTCGAACATAATCAGATGGTTGATCGACCCCATGGAGTGATAGCCGCGCGGCGTCAGGGTGAAGCCGAGCCGGCTTAGCAGCGCCGCGGCGCGGTCGGTCTCGAATTGCGCGTTAAGCACCAGATGGTCGAGAGAGAGAGACATAGCCGGCTCCTCAGGCGGTGGCGGTGGAATAGAGGCCGCGTCCGCTGGCGACCAGACGCCCCTCGCTGTCGAACACCTCGGCTTCGGCGCAGGAGACCTGTTTACCGCTTTTGATCACCCGGCCGCGGGCGGTGAGATCGCCGCGCGCCGGACGGTGGTAATCCACGTGCAGATTCAGCGTCGGCACTCCCCGGCCGGTAAAGGCCACCAGCGCCCAGTCGGCGGCCAGGTCGATCAGCGCGGCGAGGATACCGCCGTGGGTATATCCTCCGGCGGCGTTGACCACCCATTCTTCGCGCCAGCGCGCGGTTAATTCGATTTCCCCCTCTCCCAGGGCGGTCACCTGCAGACCAAGCCATTGGTGATAAGGTCCTTGTAGCAAACGCGCCTGCACATCGGCGGCGCTCAGCGGTGTGGATTCAGCCATTAGCATTACCTTTTATCGTGATGATATTGTTCTCAGGGGGTGACGATAACCTTGCCCAGCACTTCGCGATCGCGGATAAGCCGCAGCCCTTCCGCGGCCTGCTCCAGCGGCAGGACCCGGTCAATCAGCGGATCGATTTCGCCGCGCGACACCATCTCCAGCAGGGCGCTGAGGTTGTCGGCGTAGAAACTGTTGGAGCCTTTGACCGTCAGCTCGAAGCTCCAGATATAGCGCAGATCTTCCTGCGGGTCGTAACCAGCGGTGGCGCCGCACACCAGCAGCGTGCCGCCGCGTTTCAGGCAGCGCAGCGACGGGCGCCAGGTCTCGCCGCCGGTGAAGTTGATCACCACGTCGACGCCGCCTTCATAAGTGCGGCGCTGCGGTTTGCCGTAGGCGGCGATGGCCCATTTGGCAAAATCGGTTTCCCGGTAGTTGACCACCTGGTCCGCCCCCAGCGCCCTGAGCGCCTCGGCTTTTTCCGCGCTGCCGGCGCAGGCGATAACCTCCGCCCCCAGCCGCTTGGCCAGCACCACGCAGGCGCTGCCGACGCCGCCGCTGGCGCCGAGGATCAGCACCCGGTCGCCGGCTTTAATGGTGTTGTGGGTGACCAGCATACGGTGCGCGGTGCCGTAAGCCACCGGCAGGGCCGCCGCCTGCGCAAAGCTGACGTTATTCGGCAGGGCGAGAAGCTGGGCGGCGTCCGCCAGCGCATATTCCGCCATGCCGCCGTCGATCATCTCGCCCATCAGCCCCACGGCCGGTTTCAGCGGATTGACCAGCACGCGGTCGCCGATTTTCCAGCCGTCGACCCCCTCGCCGACGGCGCTGACGGCGCCGGCCAAATCCAGGCCGGGCACCACCGGCAGCGGAACGGTAATGCCCGGCATCCCGCGCACGGTAAACACGTCGTGATAGTTAAACGATGCCGCCCCGACGCGGATTACCACATGGCCGGGCTGCGCCGCCGGCCGCGGATGGTTATCGATCACCCGCAGCCGATCGAGGTCGCCGTGCTGCGTCAGTACCAGTGCTTTCATGGTGTCGCTCACAAGTTGTCTCCTGTTGGGCTGGCGGTTATTCGGCCAGCGGGGGGATGGATTTCGACTGCTGGTAGGGGCCGGTGACAAACAGGCCGTCGCTGAGCTCTCCCTTGATGGCGCCGCTTTCAACGAACACCTTATGCTGCAATTTCAAGGTATCGATATCAGCCTGCTCGAACGAAACCCGGTTCATGCTCTCCCAGCGGCTGACGTAGACTTCGGCGTCTTTTTGCGGCAGGTTGGCTTTTTTCTGCAGGATCTTCACTACCTCATCAGGATGCGCCTGTCCCCAGGCCAGGGTGTCGCGCAGCGAGGCGATCACCCGGGCCACGGTATCCGGCCGTTTATCGATCAGATCGCTGCGCACCGCGCCGATGCCGATATAGGGAACGGCGTCGCTGTGGGTGAGCTTGCGCCACTCATCGGCAAAGCTGCCCAGGGGTTTGACATGCAGCTCATCCAACTGGGCGATGGTCACCGAGCGCAGCGCGGCGGCATCCACCTGCTTCTGCGCCAGGAACTGCGCCAGCCGCGATTCGTTGCCGCCCACCAGCGAGAAATCCGCCGCTTTGATGTCGTAGTTGCCGGCCAGAATGGCGCCGGCGATCACCGCCACCGACGAGCCCGCCGGGGACATGCCGATCTTTTTACCCTTCAGTTGGGAAAGCTGGGTGATGGGAGAATCGCTCGGCACCACAAACTGCACGTCGGCGGGCTGGGTGGCGGCAAAGATTTTTACCGGCACCCCCTCGGCGGCGGTGCTGAGGATGCCGGCCAGCGGCGCGCCGAACGCCAGATCGATGGAGCCGGAAGCCAGCGCTTTTACCGGCGCGTTGACGTCCGGGAAGTGGATAAACTCGGCGTCGATGCCGTGACGGGCGAGAAAATCGGTGCTTTCCAGCACCGCGCCATAGCCGAGGCTGACGCCGCTGGTCCAGTAGCCGATGCGTACTTTTTCCGCCGCGGCGAGATTTTGGGCAAACAGCGCCCCGGCGACCATCAGGGCCGCTGCAATGATATTTTTCATGGCGTTATTCCTGTGTGAGTTGTTTCCAGCGGAACAGACGACGTTCCAGCGGTTTCAGAATGCCGCTCTCAAGCAGCAGCATGAGCGCGACCAACAGCACCGTCCAGGCGAACACCTGATCGGTTTGCACCAGATCGCCGGCCTGACGCAGGCGATAGCCGATGCCGTTTGACGAGCCCAGCGTTTCGGCCACCAGCGATACGCGCCAGCCGAAACCGAAAGCCAGACGGGCGCCGGAGAAGAAATAGGGCAGAATGGTGGGCAGGTAGATTTTCAGCAGCGTCTGCCAGCGGTTCATACGGAAACTGCGCGCCAGCTCGACGTACTGGGATTCCACCGTCTGCGCCCCTTGCCAGACGTTGGTCAGGATCAGCGGCATGGCGGTCATAAACACCACGAACACCGTGGTGGCGTTGGAGATGCCGAACCAGATGATGGCGAAGATGGCCCAGATGGCCGACGACACGCTGTTAAACACCGCCAGCAGCGGTTCGAAGAACTGCGCCAGACGACGGCTGGCCCCCAGCGCCAGCCCCAGCGGGGTGCCGACCAGGGTGGCGAAGACGAAGCCCGTCGTCACGCGGGAGAGGGTAACGCCGATGTCGTTGAGCAGCGTGCCGTTATGCCACAGCAGTTGCAGCGCCAGCCAGGTTTTTTGCGGACCGGGCAGGATAAAGGCCGGCATCCGCAGGGCCGCCAGCCACCAGATAAGCAGAAACAGCAGCAACAGGGACAGGCGTTGCAAGAGCAGCGTCGACAGCGAACGGGCACGGGACATATCAGATCTCCAGGCGCAGCAGGCGTATCTGCTCGCTGACCGCCCGGCTGGTGGGCAGGCGAGGGCGCGACAGCTCAATGGTTTGAATATGGTGGATATGCCCCGGATGGGGTTTGAATATCACCACCCGGTCGGCCAGCACCACCGCCTCTTCCACATCGTGGGTGACCAGCACGATCGACATCCCGGTCAGGCGCTGGATGCGCAGGATTTCGTTATGCATCACGCTGCGGGTTTGCGCATCGAGCTTGGAAAACGGCTCATCCATCAGCAGGATTTCCGGCTCCGTGACCAGACTGCGCGCCAACGCCACCCGGCTGCGCATGCCGCCGGAGAGCTGATGCGGCCAGTAGCGGGTAAAATCGGTCAGCCCGACCAGATGCAGCGCGTCCGCCACCCGCCGACGCCGCTCGGCCTGGCTGAGGCGCAGATTCTCCAGCCCGAAATTCACGTTCTGCTGTACGCTGCGCCACGGCAGCAGGCGATCTTCCTGAAACAGATAGCCAATGCGCTGCCAGTGACTGTAGTGCGCGGCGTCGGCGCCCTGAATGGTCAGCGATCCGCTGTCGGCGCTCAGCAGGCCGGACAAAATATTCAGCAGCGTGCTTTTGCCGCAGCCGGAAGGGCCGAGCAGCGCCAGGATCTCGCCCGGATTAAGGGTTAAATCAACGTCGCGCAGCACCTGCAGCGCGCCGAACGCTTTGCTGATGCCGGTCGCCCGGATCAGCGGCGCGGCGGCGGGGGCTGGCGGCGGCGTCTCCTGCAACAGCGCGCTCATTGTTGCAGCCTCCGTTCTAGAATGGGCAGCACGGCGCCGTCCCGGCTCAGGGTGGCGTAAACCTTTTCCAGCGTCATCGCCTGGAAGGTTTCGATATGGCGGCGGGCAATCAGCTCGACCCGCTTGCCGTCGCCTTGGCTGAACGCCTCGATCATGGCGTTGTGGTCGTGCTTGATTTCCGGCTTGGTTCCCTGCACGTTAAAACCCAGCGCCACCAGACGCGACATTTCGTCCATCAGGCTGGAGAGCGTGCGGATCAGATGGTTGTTGCCGGAAGCCTGGGCGATGGTGAGATGAAAGCGCTTATTGGCGTTCATAAATACGTTGATCTGTTGCGACAGCGGGGCGCGGATCTCTTCCCGGCAGGCGGCCTCCAGCCGGCGCAGTAAATCAATGTCCACGCGGCCCACCGCCAGCCGGGCGGCCAGCGGTTCAAGCTGGGCGCGGATGGTGAAAATCTCTTCCACGTCCTGCACGGTGACCGGCGCGATCTGATACCCCTTGCGCGGGCGCGACCGCAGCAGATTTTCATGGCACAGACGGGCCAGCGCCACGCGGCAACTGCTTTTGCCGATCTCATAACGTTCCATCAGCGCCTGTTCGGTGATCATGGCGCCGGGAAGCAGCCGGCAGCACAGCACATCGTGGCGAATGCGCAGCCAGGCGGTATCGCCTTGCGACAAGGCGGCATTTTTTTCTGATGAAATCGTAGCCATCTGGAAATCCTTAATACGTGCTGTGAGCAGCTCACAGGGGGAGACTAGGATGCTTAACTGCAGGCAGTTTATGAAGCAGGCTAATAATTAGCCAATAAGAAATTTGGCTTTGGATATGAGGAAAAAACATCAACTGAGCTGCTTACGGCAGGGGAGACCAATGAGGCGATTCGCAGAGGAAACCGGTCGCCGGAGATAAACCGCGGTGGGGCGACCGGCGAGAGTCAGGCTAACGCGGCCAACGCTTTTTCAATGGCGGCGTAAAGTAATTGGCGGTCGTGGCGGTAGGGGATATCGGCGGCTTCCAGCGGCTGCTGAATCAGCATGCGGCCGGACGGCGCGGCGGCCGGGCCGGGAGGCAAGATAACCACGTCGATATGCCGCCCGCCGAGGTGCTTTTCCATCATCTCCAGCTTCTGCGGCAGCGTCATGCCGGCGGCGGACGGGCTGAGCTCGCGGACGAGATTGTCGATATAGATAATGGGTGCGGCGGTGTCGCGCAGGGCGCGGCTGAGATCGTCGATCAGCAGCGGCGGCATCAGGCTGGTCAGAAAGCTGCCGGGACCAATCAGGATCAGGTTGGCATCGGCAACGGCCTCCAGCGCTTCATTAGGGGCGGAGACCGGGGGATAGAGCGTCAGATCCTGCGGCAACGCGGCGAGCTGATCGATATCCACTTCGCCATATACCGGGTTGCCCTGCTCATCAATGGCCATCAAATCAACCGGCTGCTCGGACATGGGGATTAAAAAAGCGTCGACTTTCAGCAGATCGCGCAGCAGGTTGATGGCCTCTAGCGGGCGAACGCTCAGATGGTCGAGCGCTTTCAGCATCAGATTACCCAGATTATGGCCCGCCAGTTCGCCGCTGCCGTTGAAACGGTACTCAAACATGGCGGAGGCGACGCTCGGGGTGGTAATCAGCTGATTCAGGCAGTTACGGGTATCCCCCCAGGCGATCCCGCCCTCCGCGCGACGTATTCTTCCCGTCGAGCCGCCGTTATCGGTGGTGGTGACGATGCCGGTCAGGCGCGAGCCGAGGGAGGAGAGTGAAGACATTACCCGACCCAGGCCGTGCCCGCCCCCCAGGGCGACGACCCGATCGACATCGGCCAACGTACGAATGCGCATAATAACCCTTATTGCTGAACTGAGGCGGTAACCGCCGCCGGTAAGGTAGCCGATTTCGCTATAAAAGGCGAAAAATCATCATGCTGTTGTGACCTGAGACAATGTCCGCCGCTGATTTTCCGCTATGCTATGCGGGATAAAGTATTGAAAATTCGTTATATATTAAATTATACATCGATTTTTTAAGTGACTATCCGCCGCCATTGGCGGTAAGCTTTTGATGAAATTCATGGTTCCGCGTCTGCCTTGTCTGACTCTGTTAGTCAAATAATAGACCGGAATCAAACTCCTAGCCCTGGCGCCTAAGTGATGCGGATGCGACGCATGATATGGCGCCCTGGCCGTGGCCGGAATGGTCACCAGGGTGCGAGGTAGAAATGCCTGCATCTCCCGTATTTGGAAAGGTGTTTATGGCGAGTCAACTGACCGATGCGTTTGCGCGCAAGTTTTACTATTTGCGCCTGTCTGTAACCGATGTCTGCAACTTTCGTTGCACCTACTGTCTGCCGAACGGCTATAAGCCCGATGGCGCCAACCCGCACCATTTTCTCTCCCTCGACGAGATCCGCCGCGTCAGCCGCGCGTTCGCCGAATCAGGCACGGAAAAGGTCCGCATCACCGGCGGGGAACCCTCGCTGCGCCGCGATTTCGTCGACATTATCGCCGCCATCCGGGAAAACCCGGCGATCCGCGCGCTGGCCGTCACCACCAACGGCTACCGCCTGGCCCGCGACGTGGCCCGGTGGCGCGAAGCCGGTCTGACGGCGCTGAACGTCAGCGTGGACAGCCTCGACGCCCGCCAGTTCCACGCCATTACCGGGCAGGATAAATTCCGTCAGGTGATGGACGGCATCGACGCGGCGTTCGCCTGCGGTTTCGCCAAAGTAAAGGTCAATACCGTGCTGATGCGCGACGTCAACGACGGCAGCCTGCAAACCTTTCTTGAGTGGATCAGAGCGCGTCCGATTCAACTGCGCTTTATTGAACTGATGGAAACCGGCGACGGCGGCGCGCTATTTCGCCGCCACCATATTTCCGGCGAGGTTATCCGCCGGCGACTGCTGCAACAGGGATGGCTCGAACGGGCGCGCGGGCGCAGCGACGGTCCGGCGCGGGTATTCCGCCACCCCGATTATCAGGGGGAGATCGGGCTGATTATGCCCTACGAGAAAGATTTCTGCCTGAGCTGCAATCGCCTGCGCGTTTCCGCCACCGGCAATCTGCATCTTTGCCTGTTCGGCGAGCAGGGTATTCCGCTGCGCGATCTGCTGGCCGACGACCAGCAGATCGAGGCGCTGAAAATGCGCATTTCCGGCGGCCTGGCGACCAAGAAACAGAGCCATTTTCTGCATCAGGGCAACAGCGGCATTACGCAGAATCTATCGTTTATCGGCGGCTGACGCCGCCGTTCAACCTATCCGTAAGGAGCTTGCCATGAGTAAGGTCAGTAGCGAATTTATTCCTCTCAATATCGCGGTGCTTACCGTATCCGAGCGGCGCACCGCGGCCGACGATACGTCGGGCGATTATCTGCGCGAAGCGGCGCAGTCCGCCGGGCACCAGATCGTCGCCAGCAGAATCGTCAGAGAAAATCTCTACCAGATCAGGGCGCAGGTATCCGCCTGGATCGCCAGCGACGAGATACAGGCTATTCTAATAAACGGCGGAACGGGGTTTACCGCCGGCGACCTGGTGCCGGAGGCGATCGGCGTGCTGTTCGACCGGGAAATCGAAGGCTTCGGCGAGCTGTTCCGTATGCTGTCGTATGAGGATATCGGCACCGCCACGATCCAGTCGCGGGCGGTCGCCGGGCTGGCGAATCAGACGGTGATTTTCGCCATGCCGGGCTCGACCCGCGCCTGCCATACCGCCTGGGAGCGCATTATCCAGGAGCAGCTGGATGCGCGTCAGAAGCCCTGTAATTTCCATCCCCATCTGAAAAAGTAACCTGTCTATGTCACAACTGACCCATATCAATGCCGCCGGCGAGGCGATGATGGTGGACGTTTCCGCCAAGGCCGACACCGTTCGCGAAGCGCGGGCGGAAGCCTTTGTTGAAATGGCGCCGCACACGCTGGCGATGATTATCGATGGCCGCCACCATAAAGGCGACGTGTTCGCCACGGCGCGTATCGCCGGTATTCAGGCGGCGAAACGCACCTGGGAGCTGATCCCGCTGTGCCATCCGCTGCTGCTGAGTAAAGTGGCGGTGGAACTCGAGGCGCAGCCGCAATATAACCGGGTGCGCATTGAGTCGCTGTGTCGCCTCGCCGGCAAGACCGGCGTGGAGATGGAAGCGCTTACCGCCGCGTCGGTGGCGGCGCTGACCATTTACGATATGTGCAAGGCGGTGCAGAAAGATATGATCATCGGTCCCGTGCGCCTGCTGGCGAAAAGCGGCGGCAAGTCGGGCGACTTCAGGGCGGAGGAATGATGATTAAGGTACTGTTTTTCGCCCAGGTGCGCGAACTCACCGACACCGATAGCCTGACTCTGGCGGCGGAGTACGCCACGGTGGACGATCTGCGCCAGGCGCTGAGCGCCAGGGGCGACCGCTGGGCGCTGGCGCTGGAGTCCGGCAGGCTGCTGGCGGCGGTCAACCAGTCGCTGGCGGAGCCGCAACATCCGCTGCGGGACGGCGATGAAGTGGCCTTTTTCCCGCCGGTAACGGGGGGATAATCATGACCGAAACGCGAATTCGCGTAGGCGAGGCCCCTTTCAACGTCGGCGATGAATATCAGTGGCTGGCGCAGTGCGATGAAGACGGCGCGGTGGTGACCTTTACCGGCAAGGTGCGCAATCATAATCTGGCGCGCGACGTCAGCGCGCTGACCCTGGAGCACTACCCCGGCATGACCGAAAAGGCGCTGGCGGAGATTGTCGGCCAGGCGCGCGAGCGCTGGACCTTGCCGCGCGTCAGCGTTATCCATCGGGTCGGGGCGCTCTATCCCGGCGACGAGATTGTGTTTGTCGGCGTCAGCGCCGCCCACCGCGGCGCGGCCTTTGATGCCGCGCAGTTTATTATGGACTATCTGAAAACCCGCGCGCCGTTCTGGAAACGCGAAGCCACGCCGGACGGAGAGCGCTGGGTGGAGGCGCGCGACAGCGACGAACAGGCGGCCCGGCGCTGGTAGCGGTTTCGGCCGAATGAACGGTTATGTGTTAAGATAGAGGCAGGTGAGGCGTAACGCCTCTTAGGTATATACCCAAAATAATTCGAGTTGCAGGAAGGCGGCAAGGGAGGGAGTCCCGATGAGCTTACTCAAGTAAGTGATTCGGGTGACTGAGCGTAGCCAACGCATCTGCAACTTGAAGTATGAGGGGTATAAATGACTTAATACAAAGGTAGCGTCATGGATAGGTATCCTCGTTCGGGTGATTCGATTGTTGAACGCGCGCAGACAGGCCTTCAGGCTTATATGGCGCAGGTCTATGGCTGGATGACCTGCGGGTTGCTGCTGACGGCGTTTGTGTCGTGGTACGCCGCCAATACGCCGGCGGTGCTCAATTTTATTTTCTCCAGCCAGATTATCTTCTTTGGCCTGATCATCGTCCAACTGGGGCTGGTATTCGTGATTTCCGGCATGGTGCAGCGCCTGAGCGGCGGGGTGGCCACCGGCCTGTTTATGCTCTACTCGGCGCTGACCGGGCTGACCATTTCCAGCATTTTCATCTTGTACTCCGGCGAGTCCATCGCCAGCACCTTTGTGATCACCGCCGGGATGTTCGGCGCCATGAGCCTATACGGCTATACCACCAAGCGTGATTTAACCGGCCTGGGCAGCATGCTGTTTATGGCGCTGATCGGCATTATCCTGGCGTCGCTGGTGAATATCTGGCTGAAAAGCGAAGCGCTGATGTGGGCGGTGACCTATATCGGGGTGGTGGTGTTCGTCGGCCTGACGGCGTATGACACCCAGAAACTGAAACGCCTGGGCGAACAGCTGTCGGTCGACGACAAGGATAACTTCCGCAAATACTCGATCGTCGGCGCGCTGACGCTCTATCTGGACTTTATCAACCTGTTCCTGATGCTGCTGCGGATTTTCGGCAACCGCCGCTGAGTGCTGCTTTTTCCCTTATTCCCGGATGCCGTGCGGCGTCCGGGGATGCCATCCTCAATCAGTCCCCGACGCTTTACTCTCTGCGCAGACTATCAAGAAGATCGGCGGATGATACCGTGCGGCCCGCTTTGATATCCTTCTCCGCAAAGGATAAAAGGCGCATCAACGCCATTTGCTCCCGCTGCATCTCAAACTGGCGCGGGTCCTGGACGACATACAGAGGCTCGCCATTCTGGGTGACCATCACGGGTTCGGAGACATCCATTGACGCCAGCTCTTTCTTGAATGCCGATACCGTGGTGATGCGCACACCTGTTGATGGGGCATATCAGACTCCTGGTTGAATGGCCGGGGCGGCTATGGACAAGAATACACCAACGGCTGAGCGGTTGCCCAAATAGGGGCCAAATATGGACAAAATGCCATCGGCGGCGGATAACCCCATTTGTCTTCAGGCGATATTGCGCCGAAATATCCAGTAAGCCACCGAACCGGTGGTGGCGGTAATCACAAATAGCGGCCACAGGCTGCCCCAGATAATCGCGAAGTCGGCATCCTTGAGGTAGATCTGTTTGGTAATGTCGGTGAAGTGGCGGATCGGGTTAATCCAGGTTATCTGCTGCAGCCACTGCGGCATATTTTCCACCGGCGAGATATAGCCGGACAGCAGGATCGCCGGCATCAGAAACACGAATACGCCGATAAATGCCTGCTGCTGCGTGGAGCAGAGCGATGAAATCAGCAGCCCGAACCCCACCAGCGACAGGCCGTAAATCAGGATGGCGGCATAAAACAGCAGCAGCGAGCCGGCGAAGGGGATCTGATAGGCGAATATCCCCGCCAGCAGCACGACGGTGGCCTGAAAGGTGGCGACGATCAGTGCCGGAACCGCCTTGCCGACAAAAATCTGCCAGGTCGAGAGCGGCGATACCAGCAACTGCTCCAGCGTCCCCTGTTCGCGCTCGCGGGCGACCGACAGCGCCGTGACGATCAGCACGCCGATGGTGGCGATCAGGGCGATCAGCGACGGGACGATAAACCATTTGTAATCCAGATTCGGGTTATACCAGTGGCGGATCACCAGTTCGCTGTTGTTGATTTTGGGTTGACCGTCCAGCAGTTCCAACTGGTAGTCGCGGACGATTTTCTGCACGTAGTTGGCGGCGATCTGGGCGCTGTTGGAGCTGCGCCCGTCCAGTATCACCTGTAGCGAGGCGCCGTCGCCGCTGACAATCCGGCGCGAGAACTGCGGCGGAAAGCGGATCGCCAACAGCGCCCGCCGATCGTCCAGCGTCGGCCCGATCTCCTGGGCGCCGTGCAGCAACAGAACGTTGGAAAAGGCTTGCGCCTTGGCGAAGCGCTGCGTCAGCTCTACGGAGGCCTGGCCGTTATCCTCGTTGTAAATGGCGATGGTTGCGTTGGTGACGTCCAGCGTGGCGGCGAAAGGAAACAGGCAAACCTGAATGATCACCGGCAGAATCAAAATAGAGCGCGTTTGCGGTTCGCGCAGCAGCGACTGGAGTTCTTTGATAATCAATGTCCACAGACGATGAAACATGGCGGCTCCCTAATCCAGCCTGCGCCGGGTTTTCCACGCCGTCAGGCCGATAAATAAAATGGCCGACGCAATAAGAAACAACAGGTTAATCAGTAACACGCTGCCGATATTGCCCGCCAGAAACAGCGTTTGCAGCGTACTGACGAAATAGCGCGCCGGAATAATGTAAGACACGGCGCGTACCGCCGCGGGCATACTGTCGATTTCGAAAACAAAGCCGGACAGCATCACCGCCGGGAGAAACGCCGCGTTCAATGCCACCATCGCCGCATTAAACTGATTGCGCGTTAGCGTGGAGATCAGCAGACCCATGCCCAGCGTGCTGATCAGAAACAGGCTGCCGATGCCGAACAGCAGCAACAGCGATCCCCGGTACGGCACGCGCATAATAAAAACGGCCACCAGAACGCACAGCGCCATCACCATCATGCCCAGGAAGTAGTAGGGGATCAGTTTGGACAGCAGCAGTTCGCGGCGGGTGACCTGGGTGGAGAGCAGCGCCTCCATGGTGCCGCGCTCCCATTCGCGGGCGATGACCAGCGAGGTGAGGATGGCGCCGATGACCGTCAGAATAATGGCGATGGCGCCGGGAATGATAAAGTGCTGACTGATGGCGGCCTGATTGAACCAGTAGCGCAATTGCACCTCGATCAGCTGGTTGAATTCCTGCCCCCGGTCGACGGCGCGCTGCTGCTGCCAGATAAGCCACACGCCCTCGGCATAGCCCTGGACGAAATTGGCGGTGTTGGGTTCGCTGCCGTCGGTGATCACCTGTATGGGGGCCCGCTCCAGCGGATGCGCCATCTGTTCGGCAAAATTATTCGGAATAACGATCAGCCCGCGAATCGCGCCCGCCTGCATCAGTTGAATCAGATGCTGCCGGTTATCGCTGATGGTCGGGGCAATAAACGGCGACGCGGCGAAGGTGTCGGCCAGGTCGCGCGCATCCTCGCTCTGCTGCTCTATCAGGATGCCGACGCGCAGGCGGCTGGAGTCGAGATTGACGCCGTAGCCGAAGATAAACAGCAGCAGCAGCGGGATCACGAAGGCGATCAGCCCGCTGCTGGGGTCGCGCAGGATCTGCCGGGTCTCCTTCAGGCACAGCGCCCGCAGGCGCCGCCAGGAAAAATTGATGTCGCCGTTCCGGCTAGCCATTATTCGCCTCGCGATCGTAGTCTTGTATCAGCGCGATAAACGCCTGTTCCATGGTCGGGGAGGGCGTTTCCTTATCCGCGGCCTGCTGCTTTAACTCATCCGGCGTGCCGCTGGCGATCAGCTTACCGTGGTAAACCAGCCCGATACGGTCGCAGTATTCCGCCTCGTCCATAAAGTGGGTGGTGACCATCACGGTTACGCCGCGGTTGACCATGCCGTTGATATGCATCCAGAACTCACGGCGGGTAAGGGGATCGACGCCGGAGGTCGGCTCATCCAGAAACAGAATGTCCGGCTCATGCATCAGGGCGCAGGCCAGCGCCAGACGCTGTTTAAACCCCAGCGGCAGGGCGTCCGGCGTCTGGCGGTAAATCGGCTGGAAGTTGAACGCCTGGGTCATGGCGGCCATTTTTTCCTGCTGCGCCTGTCCGGTCAGGCCGTACACGCCGGAAAAGAAACGCAGGTTTTGTTCCACCGTCAGGTTGCCGTACAGGGAAAACTTCTGCGCCATATAGCCCAAATGCTGGCGTGCTTTGCCCGAACTGGTTTTCAGATCCATATTCAGCACCAGCGCTTTGCCTGCGCTCGGCACCAGCAGGCCGCACATCATTTTGAAGGTGGTGGATTTGCCGGCGCCGTTAGGTCCCAGCAGGCCGAAAATCTCGCCGCGCCGCACCTTGAAGCTGACATGGTCGGTGGCGGCGAAGTCGCCGAATTTCTTCGTCAGCGCCTGCGCTTCGATCACCGTTTCCTCACCGTTGATTTCTATCTGCGGCATGATTTTCGCCAGCGAGGATTCACTGGCCGGGCCGCCGCCCAGCAGGTCGATAAAGGCGTCCTCAAAGCGCGGGGCGGTGTCGTTCAGGCTCTCCGGCGGCAGCTCGAGCGCCGACAGCAGCGCGGCCCGATCCGCATCCGGCTTGAGGATCAGCCGCACGTACTGGCCCTGAATCACCCCGTCGCTGACCTGCGGCTGGCGCAGGGCGCGTTGCAGCAGCTTGCGGTGGCTGCCGGAGTGCGCGGCGAGCAGCACGCTGTGCCCGGCCATCTTTTCGGTCAGCCGTCGCGGTTCGCCGCGGTAGAGTTGCTCCCCTTCGTTGAGCAGCAGCACGTCCCGGCATTGCTCGGCTTCGTCCAGATAGGAGGTGCTCCACACAATCAGCATGCCGTTGTCGGCCAGTTCATGCACCATGCGCCACAGCTCGCGGCGGGAAATGGGATCGACGCCGACCCCCGGTTCATCAAGCAGCAGCACCTTGGGCTGGCCCAGCAGAGTGCAGGCCAGACCGAGCTTTTGCTTCATTCCCCCGGAAAGCTTGCCGGCCAGCCGCCCGGTAAAGCGGGTGAGGTCGGTAAACGACAACAGCCGCGCAAAGGTCTCCCGGCGCAGCGTACCGGTGATGCCGCGCAGATCGGCATACAGGTTCAGGTTCTCCATCACGGTCAGGTCTTCATACAGCCCGAATTTCTGCGGCATATAGCCCAGAATGGCGTGCAGTTGGCGATCCTGTTTGATGGGATCGAGACCGGCGACCTGAACGGCGCCGCCGCTTGGCGTCAGCAACCCCGCCAGCATGCGCAGCAGGGTGGTTTTGCCGGCGCCGTCCGGCCCGACCAATCCGGTGACGGCGCCGCCGCGGATTTGCTCGGTAAGGCTGGCGAGCGCGGGCTTATCCTGACCGGGGAAGCGTTTTTCCAGCGCCTGTATATCGATTAGCGCGGCGCTCTCATTCATGGCGGGACGCATCCTGAGGCGCCTTATCCCGCTGCGGATCCCGATCGAAACGCAGCGTCACCGGCATGCCCTGACGCAGTTGATCGTCGGCGTCCTCCACCACGATACGCAGGCGGTAGACCAGAGCGGTGCGCAGGTCTTCCGTTTCCACGTTTTTGGGGGTGAATTCGGCGCTGGGGGAAACAAAACCGATTTGGCCGTGATAGGGTTTATCCGGCCGGCTGTCGGTATAGATCAGCATTTCGCCGCCCGGCACGGCGCGGCCTAAATCCTGTTCGGCGACATACGCCCGAATCCATACCGGATCGGTCAATGACAGGGTAAAGACCGTATTGCCGGCGCTAAGCATACTGCCCGCTTCCGCCGCCCGGGTGAGAATGACGCCGGCCGAAGGGGAGTACAGCCGGGTATCCGCCATATCCAGCTCCGCCTGATCCTGCGCCGCCTCGGCCTGGGCCAATGCGGCCTGCGCCGCGGCGATTTCCTGGGGCCGATTGCCGCTTTCGTACTGGCGCAGTTTGTCTTTTGCCGCCTGAAGCGTGGCCTGCGCCTGATTGCGCGCGGCTCTGGCGTCTTCCAGCGTATCGGCGGAAATAGAACGTTTGGCCCACAGTCCCTGCTGGCGCTGGTAGAAGCTATTGGCGTAGTCATAGGCGGACTGATACTGCACCACCTGGGCGCGCACCTGGGCGATCTCTTCGCTGCGATAGCCTTCCTGCAATAATCCCAACTGCGCCCGCGCGCTGGCGACGTTGGCCTGCGCCTGATGCAACGCATTCTGATAGGGCGCGTTATCCAGCGTGGCCAGCGCCTGGCCGGGCGCGATGCCGTCGCCCTCATCCACGTTCAGCGCGGTCAGACGCCCGCCGACGCGGAAAGCGAGATTGACCGTGCGAATATCGACGTTGCCGTACAGCGTCAGCGGTTTATTCTGCTGCTGCTGATAGCGCACCACGCCATACGCCGCCAGGGCGATCAGCGCCACAACAGCCAGGGCGATAGCCAGTTTTTTCTTGTTCATTACCTATTATTCCTTTATCCGCCGGGGCTGATTGTCCCGTAGCCCGTTAAGAAGAATGTCGAGGTGCTCCGTCAGCACCTGCTGAATCAGCGCGGTTTCCTCCCGGCCGATATCCTGCCAGCCGGCCCGCAGGCGGATGGTTTCCCGGGCGACGCGAAAGGAGAGTATTTCCCCAATCAGCGCCTGGGTATGCACCACGGTTTTGGCATCCTGCGCGTCCATCCCGGTGTAGAGGGCGATCAGATGAGTCACGGAGCGGTGGAGCGGTTCGATCACCTGCCGGTGGATAACCGGATAGGCGTCGGTGGGGGAGAGTTGCTCCCGGGAGATAATCCGACTGAGATTGAGGGTTTCGGCGCTGGTCATCAAGCGGCTGAAATTGAGCATACAGCGCCGCAGGTAATCCAGCGCCTGCTCCGCCGTTTGCTGCTGCGCGGGAAGCCGCATAAAGGCATCGATCTCCTCGGCCAGCGGTCGATAGAACTGGCGGATGTAGTCCGCTATCCAGCCGGCGACCGCCAGATAGAGCCCTTCCTTCGACTGAAAATGATAGGCGATGGAAGCCATATTCTGTCCCGACCGGCTGGCGATCTCACGGGTAGTGGCGGCCTGTAAACCATATTCGCCGAAGACCTCGAGAGCGGAATCGATAAGCTGCTGGCGCGTCTGATCGCCGCGGCCGGCAGAGGCTGGTTTATCACTCATGGCGTAGCGCTGTAGGTCTTGAATTAATCATGTGATTAAATTTAGGCCGTTTTGTGCGATTTTTTGTGATATGAATCACAAAATGGCACAAGAAGGTTAAAACCTGCCGGATGATTTTTTACTGATAAAAATCCCTTAACCGGCGCAACCTCTGTTATAATCGCCGTCAGTTACGCACCGTAGTTTGTGCCCGTTCATCGTGGTTGTAGCTTACGTCGTTATTGTTGAGTTGATGATGGCCCGGCAAACCCGTCTTATTATCCCTCTGAAAACTACACCGGCTGTTATCCGGTCAGGGCGGATCTGGAGTTGTTCTCTATTATGTCATTTGATTCTCTCGGCCTGAGCGCCGATATCCTGCGTGCTGTTGAAGAACAGGGCTATCGTGAACCGACGCCGGTACAGCGCCAGGCGATCCCCGTGGTGCTGGCCGGCCGCGACCTGATGGCCAGCGCGCAAACCGGTACCGGTAAAACCGCCGGCTTTACCTTGCCTTTGCTGCAACTGCTGAGCAGCAGCGCGCCGCAGGCGAAAGGCCGCCGCCCGGTACGGGCGCTGATCCTGACCCCTACCCGCGAGCTGGCGGCGCAGATTGATGAAAACGTGCAGGCGTACAGCAAATACCTGCGTCTGCGTTCGCTGGTGGTGTTTGGCGGCGTCAGCATCAACCCGCAGATGATGAAACTGCGCGGGGGCGTGGATATTCTGGTCGCCACGCCGGGGCGTTTGCTCGATCTGGAACATCAGAATGCGGTCGATCTGTCGCAGATTGAAATTCTGGTGCTGGATGAAGCGGACCGTATGCTGGATATGGGCTTTATTCACGATATTCGCCGCGTATTGGCGAAACTGCCGGCCAAGCGTCAGAACCTGCTGTTCTCCGCCACCTTCTCGGATGAAATCAGGACGCTGGCGAATAAGCTGTTGACCAACCCCGCGTCGGTGGAAGTGGTGCGCCGCAACGCGCCGTCGGAGCTGGTCACCCAGCACGTGCATTTCGTCGACAAGCGCCGCAAGCGGGAATTGCTCTCCCAACTGATCGGTGAAAATAACTGGCAGCAGGTGCTGGTATTTACCCGCACCAAACATGGGGCCAACCATCTGGCGGAGCTGCTGGAGAAAGACGGCATCACCGCCGCCGCCATCCACGGCAACAAAAGCCAGGGCGCGCGTACCCGGGCGTTGGCCAACTTCAAGGACGGCAGCATTCGCGTGCTGGTGGCGACGGATATCGCCGCCCGCGGTCTGGATATCGACCAACTGCCGCACGTGGTGAACTATGAACTGCCCAACGTGCCGGAAGATTACGTCCACCGTATCGGCCGCACCGGCCGCGCGGAGTCCACCGGGGAGGCCCTGTCGCTGGTCTGCGTCGACGAACACAAGCTGCTGCGCGACATTGAGCGTTTGCTTAAGCGCGAGATCCCGCGCATTGCCGTGCCGGGCTATGAGCCCGATCCGTCGATCAAGGCCGAGCCGATTATCAACGGTCGCCAGGGTGGTCGCGGCGGTGCGCCGCGCGGTCAGGCCGGCGCGCCTCGCGGTCAATCCGAACGCCAGCGCGCCGACGGCCCCCGTCAGCCGCGCAGGTCCGGCGGCAACGGCGCCAGCGCGTGGTCAGGCAACGGCGAAGGACAACAGCGCCGCGCGCCGCGTCCGCAAAATCGCGGCAAACCGGCGGCGAAATAAGCCTTATCCGTCTCAGGGAGCCTTTCGGCTCCCTGTCTTTATTTGGCCTGTGCGGTTTGCGCTGCGCCGCCGCGCGGTCGGTAAAACATCACCGCGTTACCCGCCAGAATCATCACCAATCCCAGCACGGCGTTGACATGCCAATGGTAATCTTCGAACAGCGTCGATACCGATAGCGCAACCAGCGGAAACAGCAGCGTGGCGTAGGCGGCCTGGCTGGCGCCGATGCGTCCCACCAGACTGAAATAGGCGCCGAAGCCAATCACCGATCCGAATAGCGCCAAATAGCCCAGCGACGCCAGATAGCCCGGTGACGCGTCCAGCGTAAAGTCGTAGTCCTGAAACAGGCTGAACAGCCCCATCCACAGCGCGCCATAGCCCATCCCCCAGCCGTTGGTGGTCATAACGTCGCGTCCCTGGCGCTGATGCTGAAAACTGATCATATTGCCCAGCGAAAAACAGTAGGTGCCGATCAGACTTAGCCCGACGCCCCACAGCAGATGCGGCTGGGCCTCCATATTCATCAGATCGTGCCAGAACAGCGCCACGATGCCGGCTAGGCCCAGCGGCGCGGCGAAGATCACATTGCGCGTCAGGCGCTGGCCGAAAAACAGCCGGCCGTTAAAGGCGTTGAACAGCACCGCCATGGAGAAAATAACCGATTCCAATCCGCTCGAAATCCAGGCGATGGCGTGGTAAAAACAGAGAAAGTTGATGCCGAATACGCAGAGCCCCTGCACCATGCACAGTAGATGGGCTTGACGCGTCAGCGGGCGAAGGAGGCGGGCGATCGTCAGAAATCCCAGTAAAATCGCCGCCGAAATCAGGAACCGCCAGAAAATGGAGACTTCGGCAGCCACGCTGCCCTGCTGCATGCTGATGGCGATCCAGGTGGTGCCCCAGATCAGCACCACGGAAAGGTAGAGAAAAACGTTCATAAGCGGACTCCGGCGGTTATCATGTCCGCCAGTATGCGGTTTTCCTCGGAGGCGGGCTTTCAGCGGATTGCGCTCGATAGCATAATCTTGCGGTTTATTAACGGGAGGGCGAATGAGCCGCTATAAAGTGTTCGATACGCTGCAACAGCATAAAACGGAGCTGCGGGATACCGTCGAGCTCGGTTCCGGCGTGCGTCTGGCGTCCTGGTTTAACCGCCACGATCTGGTCACCGTGGAAAACAGCGATCATCACACCCTCAGTCTGTACGTCGCCGACGGCTACGAGAGTTACCATAAAACGCCGGATGGCTGGCATAACGGCGGCGGGCCCGATCGCTTCTGTCTGATGCCGAAACAGAGCGTTTCCGTCTGGGATATTCGCGGCGACCTCTCTTTCGCGCACCTCTACTGCGACGACGGCCATTTTCGCCAACTGGCGGAGCAGACCTGGGACCGCAGCCCGGCGTCGATTCGCACCGAGGAGCGTATTTTCGGTGAGGATACGCAGATCGCCTTGCTGTATCGCCGGTTTCTACTTAATAACGACTGGTCCGTGCCGGCCAATCAGCTGGTGCTGAGCAGCGCGGCGACCCTGCTGATGATCCACGTTCTCCGGCGATACACCCAGCTGCGCTGGACGCTGCCGGAGGTGCGGGGCGGGCTGGCGCCCGCGGTGCTGCGCCGAGTCAAAGAGTGGATCGAAGCCCGCCTCGGCGCGCCGCTGACCTTATCTGAACTGGCGGCGGAGGCCGGATTGAGCGAATTTCACTTTGCGCGCATGTTTCGCCAGAGCGAAGGCGTGGCGCCGCACCAGTACGTGCTGCAACGGCGGCTGGCGAAAGCGGACGAGATGCTGCGTTGCGGCACGCTGTCGATCACCGACATCGCCCTGGCCTGCGGTTTCAGCTCCGCCAGCCACCTTAGCCACCGTTTTAAACGCGCTTTCGGCGTCACGCCCTCCGCGCTGCGCCGCAGCCTGTCGCGCTGAGGGCGGGCGGCAAGCTTATTCCGGGTCGTCGCCGTAATATAATTTTCCAATGCGGATAATGTCGCGGCCCTGAGATTTTCGGTGCTTATTGGAATCGCGCAGCGAATAGACACAACCGCAATATTCCTGCTGATAAAAACGCTCGCGCTTGCTGATCTCTATCATCCGCGCGGAGCCGCCGCCTTTGCGCCAGTTGTAATCCCAGTAGACCACGCCGGGGTATTTTTCAGCCGCGCTGTGTCCGCAGTCATTAATCTGCTGCATGTTTTTCCAGCGTGAAATGCCCAGCGAGCTGGAGATAACGCTGAAGCCGTTTTCGGCCGCATACAGCGCCGTCCGTTCAAAGCGCATATCGAAACACATGGTGCAGCGAATACCGCGTTCCGGCTCCCACTCCATGCCTTTGGCCCGTTCGAACCAGTTATCGGTATCGTAATCGGCGTCAACAAACGGCACGTTGTGCTGTTCGGCGAAGCGAATATTTTCCTCTTTGCGAATCAGGTATTCGCGTTGCGGATGAATATTCGGGTTATAGAAGAAAATGGTGTACTCAATGCCGGAGGCGGTAATGGCTTCCATCACTTCGCCCGAACAGGGAGCGCAGCAGGAGTGCAACAGCAGTTTGTCTGCGCCGTCCGGTAGTGAGAGCGTCGGACGTTGAAAGTCCGCGGTTTTGACATTCGACATGGCAATCATTTCGTTGTGGTCCGCCGGGGACCTGAATGTAACATATAGGAAACGAATTATTGATGATAAGACACACCGTGACAACATTTATAGCCACATCGGATGCGAAACCGAGACTTTCGCGGCCGGCAACGATAGGCGGCGCGCCCATCATCTTTCCCGTTGCGCTATCCTTGCCATGAACAGTACCATGGCGTGCTTTTTTTGCTAACCGAGTAGCGTTATGCGTGTTTTGCTTGCCCCGATGGAAGGGGTTCTCGATTCGTTGGTGCGGGAGCTGCTGACCGAGGTCAACGATTATGATCTGTGCATCACCGAGTTTTTGCGGGTGGTGGATCAACGCCTGCCGGTCAAGTCCTTCTATCGCTTATGCCCGGAACTACATTATGCCAGCCGCACGCCGTCCGGTACGCCGGTGCGCGTGCAACTGCTGGGGCAATATCCGCAATGGCTGGCGGAGAACGCGGCGCGCGCCGTCGAACTGGGGTCGTATGGCGTCGATCTGAACTGCGGCTGCCCGTCCAAACTGGTCAACGGCAGCGGCGGCGGAGCCACGCTGTTAAAGGATCCCGAACTGATTTACCAGGGGGCGAAAGCCATGCGCGACGCGGTGCCGGCGCATTTGCCGGTGACGGTGAAAGTGCGCCTGGGGTGGGATTCCGGCGATCGGCAGTTTGAAATCGCCGATGCGGTGCAGCAGGCCGGGGCAACGGAACTGGCGGTGCACGGCCGCACCAAGGAGCAGGGGTATAAAGCCGAATATATCGACTGGGCGGCGATTGGCGAAATCCGCCGGCGGTTGCGCATCCCGGTGATCGCCAACGGTGAAATCTGGGACTGGCAGAGCGCGCAGGCGTGTCTGGCCGCCACCGGCTGCGATGCGGTTATGATTGGCCGCGGGGCGCTGAACGTACCGAATCTGAGCCGGGTGATAAAATATAACCAACCGCGGATGGCGTGGGAAGAGGTGATGACACTGCTGCAAAAATACGTGCGGCTGGAAAAACAGGGCGATACCGGGCTGTATCACGTTGCCCGCATCAAACAGTGGCTGGGCTATTTGCGTAAAGAGTATACCGAGGCCGCGGCGCTGTTCGGCGAAATCCGGGCGTTGAACCGCTCCGCCGATATCGCCCGGGCGATCTGCGCAAGATAAGTCCCGTCGGCTTCTCCTTCTTTAAGCTGTATTATGGCGCTTATTATGTTCAGATGCGTAAATTTGCAAAGGGAGTCTACGATGTTGCGGAATAATCCTGTGGCTGAAATGCTGGCGACGGCGCCGGCGATTGTACTGGACGGCGCGCTGGCCACGGAGCTGGAAGCGCGCGGCTGCGATTTGAACGATCCGCTCTGGTCGGCGAAGGTGTTGGTTGAAAATCCGGCGCTGATTTATCAGGTTCATCTCGACTATTTTCATGCCGGCGCCCAATGCGCCATCACCGCCAGCTATCAGGCGACGCCGCTGCGCTTTAAGTCGCGGGGATTCAGTGAACGGCAGTCGCAGGCGCTGATTGAAAAAAGCGTGCAGCTTGCCGTTCAGGCGCGTGACGACTTCCGTAAAACCCATCCTCAGGTCGGGAAACTGCTGATTGCCGGATCGATAGGGCCCTATGGCGCCTATCTGGCGGATGGCTCGGAGTATCGCGGCGATTACTCGCTGCCCCAGAGCGAAATGATGGATTTTCACCGCGTGCGGATGGCCACGCTGCTTGACGCCGGCGTGGATATCCTTGCCTGTGAAACGCTGCCGTCGTTCCCTGAAATCAAGGCGTTGGCGGAATTGCTGACCGAGTTCCCGCAGGCGTCGGCATGGTTCTCTTTTACCCTGCGCGACAGCGCGCACCTGAGTGACGGCACCCCTTTGCGCGAGGTGCTGACGCTGTTGAACGCGTATCCGCAGGTGGTGGCCGTCGGCATCAACTGTATCGCGCTGAATAAGGTGACCGCGGCGTTGGCGCAGCTGTCGGCGGAAACTTCGCTGCCGCTGGTGGTGTATCCGAACTCGGGCGAGCACTATGATGCGGTCGCCAAAACCTGGAGCGATGGCGACGGTCATAGCTGTTCTTTGGCGGAGTATTTACCACAGTGGCGGGCCGCGGGGGCAAAACTGATCGGCGGCTGTTGCCGCACCACGCCGGCGGATATCGCCGCGATCGCCCGATGCTGCCAACCTTGAGGGAAGGAGAATGATGATGGATATCGACGCCGATGCCCGCCGGCAATATGAACAAGCCGGCGCGCGCGTTGCGCCGGCGCAGCCGGTGACCTTGCTGCGGATTGGCGAACGGCAAACGACCGCGGTCTGCGGAACGGGAGCGCAGCCGGAGTCGCTGCTTCATCTGGCGATAGGTTACGCAAAAACGGCGCATGCCTTTTTTAAACATCTTCCCCCCACGCCGGATGAAATGGAACTGGCGATTATGACCGTTGAGGATGAGGTGATAGGCATTCGGCGCGACCTTCCCGCCGCCTCGGCGCTGTTTTCCTGCGATGCGGCATTGTCCGACATCGCGCGGATTTCAGGCATAAAAGAACAAGCCGGGGGCTGGCTATTGCCGTTGGACGATCTGGAACGAACCTTCAAACGTCTGGAGCGAGTGATGCTCGGGGCGCCCGCCGCATGGGAAGGCATTCCGCTGGAGAATGCATTTTCCGCCAGGTTGCTAATTTTGCGTGAATTTATGCATCATCACGGCTTTGAAGCCATACATATCCTGGCGCCGAGCCCTTCTGCGGGCTAAAGCGCTAGCAGTTTTTTCCATCTTGATTACTATGTAACGGCTGGCATACCGCGCTGTGGACTACATGCCGTTGACCACCGCCGGTACTGGCCTGGCGGTACCAGTATGATCTGTATATGGACGGCTGAACGTGCATTTTGCGAGCATCCGGCTTAATGTGCCGACATCTTTGGACGAAGTACGTTGATATGTCGGGCCGAGCGTTCCATAGTGCTTACGGGCAGTCCTGTAAGGAGAAAGAACATGCTTGAACATTTCACAGGGAAATATGAAGTTGAACTGAAATTTCGCATCCAGGATATCGCTGCTTTCCGCGATACGCTCTTTAGCCATCACCCTGAGGCCTTTGTCTTCGAGAATAAAGAGCACGATATTTATTACGACGATGCGCAAAACGGCCTGCAACAACAAAACATCAGCATGTTATTACGGCGCATGGCCCCGTCGGGGATTAAGCTGTGGATCGTCAAAGGACCCGGCGCCCAGCGCTGTGAGGCCGTCAACGTCGAATCGTTCGAAAAGACGGACAGCATGTTGCAGACGCTGGGATATAATGCGATCCATGAAGTCTATAAGACTCGCAGCGTCTATTTCCTGGGTATTTTTCATATTACGCTGGATTATATCGAGGAGCTCGGCCATTTTGTCGAAATATCCGTGATGACGGATGATGAAACGGAGCTGAATACGCTGCGGGAACAGTGTCTTGAATGCGCCATTCGCCTGGGGCTGTCAATGGATAATATAGAAAATCATTCATATCGGCAATTATTGGGTTTTTAGTTCCAATAGTAATAAATTGATTGATTATGTCTTTTTTTTGTTATTTGACTGTTAAATTAAAAATCTATTTTCACTATTTTACCCTCGCTCAATTGCCGACCATATCTTTCTATCCGCTAAAAAGGATGCCTAACGAAAATTAGGCGTCCTTTTTTATACCCCCGCTGATGTTTTTCCCATTTATATAATTCAGGGGATTTATAAATATATGATCAAGTTAAAATTTTTGTATGCTAATCGGAGTAGGATTTAAATTGATGCGTTTTGCACAGGGTTACGGGCGATGGTTTTTTCGTACAGGATGATGAGCATCGGTCTGGTAATCGGAATTCTTTATTGGAAATAACAAAATATAGGTTCATTTATGATGAAAAAACAACTCCTGTTATTGAGTGCGTTGGCATTAGCCTTTTCCGCGGCCGCTCACAGCGAAACGACGGATTTAGTCATTATCGGCGCGGGCGGGGCGGGGATGTCGGCGGCCATCGAAGCGCATAATCAGGGCGCAAAAGTCATATTGCTGGAGAAAATGCCTTTTGCCGGCGGAAATACCGCCCGGGCCGAAGCCGGATTAAACGCCGCCGGCACGGATCTGCAAAAAGCCAGAGGCATTGAGGATAGCCCAGCAGCCTTCTATGAAGACACCATGAAAGGGGGGCGCAATATCAATAACCCGGAAGTGGTTAAAACCCTCACCGAACATGCCAAGGATTCGGTTGTTTTCCTGAAAGAGAACGGCGCCGACCTGGCGGATCTGACCCGTACCGGCGGCTCTCGCGTCGACCGAACCCACCGTCCCGCCGGCGGCGAACCCGCGGGAAGTTTTATTGCCGTGGCGCTGATTAAAAAAGTCAAAGCGCTGGACATCGATCTGCGCACCAGCACCTCCGCGACCGATATTGTCAAAAATGACAAGGGTGAAGTCACCGGCGTAAAAGCCAAAGGGAAAGACGGCAAGGAATTCACCATCGACGCCAAGAAAGTGTTGATCACCTCGGGCGGATTCGGCGCCAACTTTGACATGATCAAACAATACGATCCTAAGCTGGTGGGCTTTAAAACCACCAATGCGCCAGGTTCTCAGGGCGACGGCATCAAGATGGCGACCAAGCTGAACGCCAAACTGGTGGATATGGAATATATCCAGATCCATCCTTCCACCGTTCCCGGCAAAGGCATCCTGATTACCGAAGCGGTGCGCGGCGACGGCGCGATTCTGGTGAATGAAGGCGGCAAGCGTTTTATCAATGAACTGCTCACCCGTGATGTGGTGTCGCAGAGTATCCTGAAACAGCCGGGCGCGCACGCCTACCTGATTTTTAACGACGCGCTGGTCAAGCAAAATAAGGCTACCCAATCCTACTTTAAGCAAAAACTGGTCGCCGAAGGGAATACGGCTGAGGAACTGGCCAAAGCGATTAACGTCGATGGCAAACAGCTGGCGCAGACCGTCAGTACCTATAGCGGCTACGTTAAAGAGGGCAAAGACGCCGAATTCGGCCGCGATAGCCTGAAGCTGTCTCTCGACAGCGGCAAATATTACGCCATCGAGGTCACGCCGGGCATTCACCATACCATGGGCGGGATTGCGATTAACAATAAAGCCCAGGTGCTGGATGTGAACGGCAAGGTGATCCCCAACCTGTTCGCCGCGGGCGAAGCCGCCGGCGGGGT
This sequence comes from Brenneria corticis, assembly GCF_003115855.1. GTDB lineage: Bacteria > Pseudomonadota > Gammaproteobacteria > Enterobacterales > Enterobacteriaceae > Brenneria > Brenneria corticis. Next base: position 32,465 of record NZ_KZ819093.1, on the reverse strand, counting down.
GCATGGCGCCAACCGTCTGGGCGGCAACTCGCTGGCGGATATTGTCACCTACGGCCGCATCGGCGCCGATCAGGCGGTGAAAGAAATTAAAGCAGGTAAATAATCGGGGCCTTTATTGGAAAGGCTATTTGAAATTTTTAAATGGCAATTGAAATAGGACGTAAATCGGCACTGCTTTGTGCGCCGTTACATAAAGTTTGATTCTTTGTATGTAGCAAAGCAGTGCCCGATAAAAATTGGGTCGGACAATAAAATATAGGTTTGGAATTTCAGGGGTAACACTATTTGTAGCAATGACAAAATATAGGCACATATTTCATGAAGAACGCAGTTTTCTTATTGAGCGCGCTGACGCTCGTCTTTTCCTCCGCCGTTCATAGTGAAAGTAGCGATTTGGTCATTATCGGCGCGGGCGGGGCTGGGATGTCGGCGGCGATTGAAGCACACAACCAGGGTGCGAAAGTCATATTGTTGGAAAAAATGCCCTTTGCCGGTGGTAATACCGCCCGGGCGGAAGGAGGGCTGAATGCGGCAGGGACCGACTATCAGAAAGCGAAGGGCATCAATGACAGCCCTGAGCTTTTTTATCAGGACACCATGAAAGGCGGCAAACAAAAAAATAATCCCGCTCTGGTAAAAACCTTAACTGAACACGCCAAAGATTCGGTCCTTTTCCTGAAGGAAAACGGCGCGGAACTCTCTGAAGTCTCCAGAGCGGGTGGCGCGAGCGTTGATCGTATCCACCGGCCCGAGGGCGGTGAACCCGCCGGCAGCTATATCGCCGTGGCGTTGATCAAAAAAATCAAAGCTCAGCATATCGATTTACGCACCAATACGGCGGCAATTGAAATTCTGCAAAATGACAAAGGCGCGGTAATCGGTGTCAAAGCCAAAGGGAAAGACGGCAAAGAGTACGTTATTGACGCCAAAAAGGTGATGATCACCTCTGGCGGCTTCGGCGCCAACTTCGACATGATTAAGGAATACGACCCCAAACTGGTGGGATTTAAAACCACCAATGCGCCGGGCGCGCTGGGCGAAGGGATCAAAATGGCGCAGAAGCTGAATGCCAAACTGGTGGATATGGAATATATCCAGATCCATCCCACTACGGTTCCCGGTCAAGGGATCCTGATTTCGGAAGGTGTGCGGGGAGATGGCGCCATCCTGGTCAACGAACAGGGCAAACGCTTTACCAATGAGCTGTTAACCCGCGATGTGGTTTCGCAAAATATTCTGAAACAGCCGGGCAAACACGCCTACGTGATTTTTAACGACGATCTGGTGAAAAAGAATCATACCATCGAAACCTACTTTAAGCAGAAACTGGTTGCCGAAGGAAATAGCGTCGAGGAGTTGGCCAAAGCCATTAACGTCGATGGCAAACAGTTGGTTAACACCGTCAGCGCCTATGACCAATATATTAAAGATAAAAAAGACGCCGAATTCGGCCGCGATAGCCTGAAGCATTCTCTCGACAGCGGCAAATATTACGCCATTGAAGTCACGCCGGGCATTCACCATACCATGGGCGGGATTGCGATTAACAACAGAGCCCAGGCGCTGGATGTGAACGGCAGGGTGATCCCCAACCTGTTCGCCGCGGGCGAAGCCGCCGGCGGGGTGCATGGCGCCAACCGTCTGGGCGGCAACTCGCTGGCGGATATTGTCACCTACGGGCGCATCGGCGCCGATCGGGCGGTGAAAGAAATTAAAGAAGGTAAATAATCGGGGGATTTGATCCCAAAAAACGTACTGGCTTATTGTCCGCGATGGTCGAGTGGTTAATATAGGCTTTACCAACAGGGAGCACTGCTTACTGTTAGTTTTCGATGAGCGTTTTGTGTGCAACTAACTTATGGGAAAGCTATGAAAAATTTGATTCCGGCCATGCTGGCCACGTTGGCTCTTTCGTTCTCTTTTGCCGCCGCCGCCGAGTATAAAGACGGCACCTATACGGGTAAAGCGCCGGGAAAAGAGGGGGAAGTCGAAGTTTCCGTGATTGTTGAAGGAGGGAAAATCACCAACGCCGAGGTGGTCAGCCATGAAGACACTGAAGCGCTGATGATGGGCGTTATTGATAACGTGATACCTGAGCTGATCGAAACACAGGATCCTGATCAGGTGGATGCGGTAACGGGGGCCACAGGGTCCAGTGAGGGGGTTATTAACGCCGTGAAGCAGGCTCTGGAACAAGCAAAATAACATGTTCTCCCCACCAGTCCGTGATGGCGTACTATTGCGGACTGGTCGTTACATGCAGTCATTGCCGGGGAGGTTATTGCCCGCCGCCGGCGGACAGTTTTCTGTCCAGAAAATGGCGTACCGCCGCCATGCAGGCCGAGCGCTCCTCGACGTGCGGCATATGGCTGGAGTGTTCAAAGATAATCCACTCGGCATCGCGGATATATTCTGCGAACGGTTCGACAACTTCCGGCGCCGCTTCGTCATAGCGTCCGGAGATCAGCAGCGTGGGAACGTTGATTGCGGACAACCGATCGATGATGCTCCAGTTTTTCATACTGCCGATGACATGGAACTCCGTCGGGCCGTTCATCGCGTGGTAGACGGTCGGGTCGGCGTCCATGGCGTCGAAGGTGCGTTTGACCTCGTCCGGCCAGGGATCGAGGCGGCAGACGTGGCGTTGGTAAAACGCCTGGGTGGCGGTTCGGTAGGCAGCGCTGTTCAGCGTACCGGCCTGTTCATGCTGTCGCAGCGCGTTTTGAATGTCGTCAGGCAATGCGCTGCGCAGCCTGGCGGCTGCCGACAGCCACAGCGCCATCGATGCCGGCGAGTTGGCGATAATCAGCGCTTTCAGCCCGGCAGGCCGCGTCACCGCGTGTTCCGCCCCTAGCATACCTCCCCAGGACTGTCCCAACAGCGCATAGTTTCGCTCGATACCAAGGTGCCGCAACAGGTTATCCAGTTCGTCCAGAAACAGGGCGGGTTGCCAGAAATCGGCGGGTTTATCCGCAAGGTGCGTTGAGCGGCCATTGCCCAACTGGTCGTAGTGGATTACGGCCCGGCCGCTTTCCGCGATATCACGAAACGCGTCGACATAATCATGGGTGCAGCCCGGCCCGCCGTGGGCAATGACCAGCGGTGTTAATCCATTATGACGATCGCCGCAGATACGATACCAGGTGTGATACTCAAGATAAGGCGCATAGCCTTCTTTGATGTCGTACATGATGTTTACCCTGTTGGTCATGGATGATTTCAGGGTAAACGGCGGCGAGCGGGGAAACAGCTAGTAAAAAAGATAGGTTTAGCTGTCCAGCAACCGGTAGTGCAGGGCGCGAACCACCGCCTGTACGCGATTGCTGGCCCCCAGCTTTCTGGCGGCGGAATTGAGGTGCAGCGCGACGGTGGCGATAGAGCGGTTAAGCTTACGGGCAATCTCTTTGGCCGTCAGCCCTTCCGCCGCCCATGCCAGACATTCTCGCTCGCGTTTGCTCAGGCGGATATGCTGACAGGTCAGGACACGATCGTCGAATAACGGGTAAATTTGTTCCTGAAAGGTATGCGCCAGCAGGCTTAGCTCCGCCAGCACCTGGCCGATGTCCTGTTCGTGCCCGGCGCCGCTGTGGATGCCGGTGACGGTGACAAACCCGCCGCGCGGCAGGTGCAGCGGAACCGTGGCGCCGCAGGGCATATTGTTATCGCGCATGTAGTGCGTGACCGGGTAATGCCGCTCATCGATGATATTTCTCAATGAAGTACTATCGGGGCGTTGATAAGACCAGATAAAAGGCGCACAGCTTTCCAGCGCATAAATTTGCACCGGGTCCACCTGATAATACCCGCTCTCGCACCACAGCAGCTGCATATCTTCAGGCACATTGCGCATTTGCAGCACCGATGGCGTGATCAACTCTCCCTCCACCGAGCGCGGTACGGGGGTGTAGTCATAAATCAGCGCGTCAAAGCCGAGCCGGGACGTTTTTCCGAACAACCGTTCGAACGCCGCATCCAGCGTCGCTTGTTGCGGGCATGCGCCGTTTTCTTTCACTACCCGTTTCATCTTCGCCTCCGCCAGCCAGGGGCCCCTCCATTCGGGCACGGATCCTGCAAATCCCGATCGTAATCATGCAAATAAAGTGCCACCTCACGGTAGGGACAAACCTAGTATTTTTACTAACTACCCCTTTGCGTTAGCGCCGGTTAGCGTAGGCACAAGGGGATGATAACCCTCACCGCGATCGGCCGGAGGAGATATGTGGTACGAAATCAACGCTGACAGGCAGCGCCCCGCTAAGGCGGCACTGGGTGGCGACAATCATAAGGCGGATAAACGGCGTCTGAATGACGGAGCCGCAACCCCCGGCGATGGTCTGCCGATAATGCGCGCCGAACTGGCGAACGCGCTGGAATTGCACCATATCAGTGCGTCGCGGCGCGCTTTATTCCTCCAGCAGCGTAACGGCGAAAGAGGGTAAACCTATGCATCGCTATCGTTTTCTGCTCTGGCGTCCGTTACAGCTGCTGCCGGTTCTGCTGGGCATCAGCCTGATCACCTTCGTGATGGTGCGCGCTATTCCCGGCGATCCGGTGCGTATTTTGCTCGGCGTGCGCAGCACGCCGGAGGCCGTGGCGCGTATCCGCGCGCAATACGCGCTTGATGAGCCGGTATGGCTGCAATATCTCTATTTTCTGCGCAATCTGCTGCATGGCGAGATGGGCCGATCCATCGTTTATCGCGTCGATACCCTGAAGCTGATCCTGTCACGGATTGAGCCTACGCTACATCTGGTGACGGGCAGCGTGCTGCTGGCGCTGCTGCTTACCCTGCCTCTGGCGGCAACGGCGGCGCGCCGCCGCGGGCGTCTGCCCGATCAGCTTATCCGGCTGTTTTCCACCGCCGGGCTGGGATTTCCCGCCTTTTGGCTCGGCATCATGCTGATCCTGTTGTTCAGCATTACGCTGGGCTGGTTCCCGGTGTCCGGTTATGGCGATGACTGGGCCGAGCGGCTGCATCATCTGGCGCTGCCCTGCCTGACGGTGGCGCTGGCGCTGTCCGCCGTGCTGACCCGCAATCTGCGCGCCAGCCTGCTGATGGAGTTGAAAAATGATTACGTCACCGCCGCCCGCGCCCGCGGGCAAAGCGAGCGGCGCATTTTCTGGCGCCATGTCCTGCCTAACTCGCTGGTGCCCACGGTGAATCTGCTGGCGGTCAATATCGGCTGGCTGATCGGCAGCACGGTGGTGATCGAAAGCGTGTTCGCCATTCCGGGAATGGGACAACTGTTGGTAAAGGCTATTTTCAGCCGCGACTATATGGTGGTGCAGGGCGTGGTTATGGTCTTCGCGCTGGCTACGGTGGCGGTGAATCTGCTGGCGGATTTACTCACCGTAGCGCTGGATCCGAGGGTAAAACAATGAGCCTGACCCCGGTCGTCCATCGCGTTCGTTACCGCTGGCTACCGCGGCGGCATACCCTGACGGCAGGCGTGCTGATACTGGGGAGCTGGCTATTGCTGGCGCTGCTGGCGCCGTGGATTGCCCCTTACGATCCGATTGCTCAACAGCTGGAGGCCAGCCTGCTTCCGCCTGGCTTACCTCATCTGTTCGGCACCGATAATTTCGGACGCGATATTTTCTCGCGGGTAATCTGGGGGGCCAGAGTCGATCTGCAAATCTGCGTAATGGGGGTGATTTTCCCGTTTGTCATCGGCACGGCGATAGGCGCGCTCTCCGGCTATATCGGCGGGACGGTGGATGCGGTTGTGATGCGCGGCATTGATATTGTGCTGGCGTTTCCCTTTCTGGTGCTGATGCTGGCCATCATCGCCATTCTCGGCCCCGGACTGAGCAGCTTTTATATCGCGATGGCGATGGTGGGATGGGTCTCCTATGCCCGACTGGTGCGCGCCCAGGTCCTGACGCTGAAACAGCGTGATTTTATGCTGGCGGCGCGCAGCCTGGGCTATAACCATGCCCGGATCCTGTTTATTCACCTGTTGCCCAATGCGCTGACCGGCTCGGTGGTGTTCGCCATGTCCGACTGCGTACTGGTGCTGCTCAACGGCGCCGCGGTGAGTTATCTGGGGCTGGGGGTTCAGCCGCCTCTGGCGGAGTGGGGCGTTATGGTGGCGGAAGGACAAAGTTTTATTACCACCGCCTGGTGGATCACCGCCTTTCCCGGCCTGGCGATTGTGCTGCTGGCGATGGGCTTCAGCCTGCTGGCTGACGGACTGGGCGACAAGCTGGGAGAACGGCCATGACGCTATTAACGGTGTCGCAGTTAACCGTTGAAAATCCGCAGGGCATCGCGCTGGTCGATCGTGTCTCGCTGACGCTTGAACAGGGGGAGATTCTCGGTCTGGTGGGCGAAAGCGGATCCGGTAAAACCATTACCTGCCGGGCGCTGATGCGCCTGCTGCCCGGCGACGGGCTGCGTATCGCCGGAGGCGATATCCTGCTGCGCGATAAGTCGCTGTTGACGCTGAATGAACGGCAGATGACGGCCATGCGCGGACGGCAAATCGGCATGATTTTCCAGAACCCCGCCAGCCATCTCAATCCGGTGATGACCATCGGTCAGCAGATCGCCGAGAGCCGCCGCCTGCACTTTGCGGCCGGTCGCCGCGAAGCCCGACGGCAGGCGGTGGCGCTGTTGCGCCAGGTCGGTATTGCCGATCCGCAGCGGCGGGTGGACAACTACCCTCATGAATTTTCCGGCGGCATGCGCCAGCGGGCGATGATCGCCGTGGCGCTGGCCTGCGAACCCGCCGTGCTGATTGCCGATGAGCCGACGACGGCGCTGGACGTCACCGTACAAATGCAGATCCTACGCCTGCTGAACGAACTGCGCGATCGGCTGGGCATCGCGATTATCCTGATCACCCACGATCTGGGCGTGGTGGCGCAAACCTGCGATCGCATCGCCGTTATGTACGGCGGGCGGTTATGTGAAATCGGTGATAAGCGTCAGCTGCTGGCCGGGCCGTTACATCCGTATACCCGCGGACTGATTGACTGCCAGCCGGTGAGCGAAGGAGGCTATGGGCGGCTGCGGACCATTGCGGGGCAGCCGCCGCTTGCCGAGCGTTTCCCCTCCGGCTGCCGTTTTCACCCGCGTTGCCAGTACGCTCAAGGGGATTGTCGCCTCACGCAGCCGCCGATGCGGGCACAGCAGACGGCGCACGCCCACGGGGCTGCCTGTCACCATCCCTTGCCGCCCGGCATGCAGGCATGCGACGGGAGGGATAATGGTCAGTAAATCCCACCCGCTACTGGATATTGACGACCTGTCGGTCACGTTCCCCGTTGCCGGCGGCTTCGGCTTGCGAAAACGCCGTTTACAGGCGGTGAACCACGTCTCTTTGCATATCCATGCCGGGGAGACCTTTGGTCTGGTCGGCGAGTCCGGCAGCGGCAAGAGCACGCTGGGACGGGCGATCCTGCATCTGGAAACGCCCAGCGCGGGTCGGGTGCGCTTTGACGGACACCTGATTACCGGCGGTCTGAAAAGCGATATTGCCCGGCTGCGCCGACAAACGGCGATGATTTTTCAGGATCCGTTCTCATCGCTGAATCCGCGCCAGACCATCGGCGAGAGCATCGCCGAAGTCTTGCGGGTGCATCGAAAGGTCCCGCCGTCGGCCGTGGCCGCACGGGTAAGCGAACTGCTGACGCTGGTGGGGTTGCGGCCTGAACAGGCGGATCGGCGTCCGCAGGGACTAAGCGGCGGCCAGTGCCAGCGGGCGGGGATTGCGCGCGCGCTGGCGCTGGAGCCACGGCTGATCGTCGCCGATGAATGCGTGGCGGCGCTGGATGTTTCCATTCAGGGGCAGATTATCAATCTGCTGATGGATCTGCGCGAAAAAATGGGGCTGGCCGTCTTGTTTATCGCCCACGATCTGGCGATTGTGCGCCGCCTGTGCGATCGGGTGGCGGTGATGTATCTGGGGCGGATTGTGGAGGAGGGGCCGACCGAAGCCGTCTTTACCCTGCCGCTTCACCCCTATACCGCTGCGCTGGTGGCGGCCATACCTGAGATCGACCCCGAACGGCCGCTGCCCGTCAACCCGTTGCCGGGGGAGCCGCCGAGTCCCGTCGCGCTGCCGGCCGGATGCGCCTTTCATCCCCGCTGCCCCTATGCTCTACCGTCGTGCCGTCAGGGCGCGGCGCCTGAAATGCGGCATTGTGCCGAGCATGCCTTCGCCTGCACGCTGAATCGGCGTGATGGCGTCTGGGTTTATCCGTAGACTGAGGGAAAACGAAATGAAGCAAAAACATTATAATATTGCCGCTGCCGGGCTGCTGCTGGCGCTAAGCGCCGTCGGTGAAATGGCGCAGGCGGCAGGGATCCTGACCATCGGCCGCCGTGAGGACAGCACCACTTTCGATCCGATCAAGTCGGCGCAGAACGCCGATAACTGGGTATTCTCGAATGTATTCGATCCGCTGGTGCGGGTGGATAGGAGTGGAACCAAACTGGAGCCCGGACTGGCGGAAAGCTGGACGGTGTCTGACGATGGCAAGGTATACACCCTGAAAATCCGCGATGCCAAATTCTCCGACGGTACGCCGGTCAGCGCCGGCGATGCGGCCTTCAGCCTGCTGCGCATCCGTGATAACAGCGAGTCGCTGTGGCGCGATTCCTACAGTATTATCGAGAAAGCCGAAGCGACCGATCCGCATACGCTGACGATCACGCTGAAATCACCTTCGGCGCCATTTCTGTCGCAACTGGCGCTGCCCAATGCGTCGGTTATTTCAGAGAAAGCGTTGATGGCGGAAGGCGAAGAGGCCTTTGCGGAAAAACCCGTGGGTTCCGGCGCCTTCAGCGTCAAGGAATGGACGCGCGGCGAGAAAGTGGTACTGGTGAAGAACCCTCACTTCTGGCAGGCCGACAGCGTCAGTCTGGATGGCGTGGAGTGGCTGACGCTGCCGGATGACAATACCCGGATGCTCAAAGTGCAGGCCGGCGAACTGGATGCCGCGCTGTCGGTGCCGTTTTCACGCATCGCCTCGTTGCAGAAGGATCCTAACCTGACCGTCGAACTGGATCGCTCCACGCGGGAAGATCACCTGCTGATAAATCATGCCCGCGGCGCGCTGGCGAAAGCGGAAGTGCGCCAGGCGCTGGATTTCGCCATTGATAAGGATGCCATCGTCAAGACGGTGACGTTCGGCTATGGCAGCGTGGCGAACTCTTATGTTCCGGTCGGCGCGCTTTATCACTATGCCGATAATCTGCGCCGCCCTTACGATCCCGAAAAGGCGAAAAAGATGCTGGCGGACGCCGGCGCCGGCGGACTCTCGCTGAACTACGTGGTGAACGCCGGTGACGAGGTCGATGAGCAGATAGCTATCCTATTGCAACAGCAATTGGCCCGGGCCGGGATAACGGTCAGGTTGCAAAAGGTCGATCCAAGTCAGAGCTGGGATATGCTGGTGGCGGGTGAATACGACATCTCCGTGATGTACTGGACCAACGATATTCTCGACCCCGATCAGAAAACCACCTTTGTGCTGGGGCATGACGCCAATAACAACTACATGACCCACTACCGTAATGACAAGGTGAAAGCGCTGGTGGCGGCGGCCCGCGTCGAGATGGACCCGAGGAAACGCGAACAGATGTATATCGATTTGCAGAAAACGGCCAAGGCCGACGTTAACTGGATCGATCTTTACTACAGCCCCTACCGCAACGTCAGCCGGAAGAATATCAAAGGGTTTTATCAGAATCCGCTTGGGCGCTTCTTCCTGGAGGACGCGGTAAAAGAGTGATAGATCGCCGTCTGAGGGATACCGGATAGGCGGTGAACGCTATCCGGTTTTCCCTGTTTTTCAGGTTTTCAGACCGCTGAAACGCCGCTCGACGTCCGCCATTTCCGCAATCAGCCAGTCGCGGAATGCCTGATAGCGGCGATCGCCGTCGATAGGGCGGGCCGACAGAAGAATGTACTGGCTGCCGTCCGGCTGAAATGGCGCCAGCGTCGCCAGACGGCCATCGGTTAATTCCTGTTCGACCATAAACAACGAGGCGATGGCGACGCCCAGCCCGCTTTCGGCCGCCTGCAACGTCAGATAAAAATGTTCAAAATAGCGATGCTGCGCAGCCTGATGGTCCCGCGGCAACGACGCCTGCGCCTGCCAGATTTTCCAGGCGTCGGGACGCGATGCGGTATGCAAATAGGTGCTCAGCCTTTCACTATGCTCCTGGCGTATCGAACAGACGGGGGCGGTATATTCCGCGATAATCCGCTGTGAAAAATAGCGCTCGTCAAAGACGAAATCATCCCGCCGCAGCGCCATATCGACCCGGCTCTGCGCCAGGTCGATATTGCCTCCGGCCGCCAGCAGATGAATATCGATGTCCGGGTGCGCCTGCTTAAAAGCCGGAAGGCGGGGAATAAGGAAGCGCATGCACAGCGTAGGCTCGCAGGACACCGTCAGCGGCGCATCGGGTTGCGACGAGAGTTTGTCGATGGCGGCGGAAACCAGCGCCACGGCGCGGCTGCACGCCGGGTGCAGTTCGCGTCCTTGCGCCGTCAGGCGAATGCCTCTGCCGTCGCGTTCAATCAAAGGGAAACCCAGATGAGCCTCCAGCGCTTTAATCTGTTTACTGATCGCGCCGTGGGTGAGGTGCAAATCCCGCGCGGCTTCGGTCATGCTCAGGCGTTTGCCCACCACGTCAAAGGTATGCAACAGATTGAGCGGCGGGAGTTTTTTCGTCATTGGTGAACGCTCGTCACAGATGGATGTGAGTTATTATCGATTTTCCCGCGCGCCGTTTCCACTTATTACTTTACCTGCGCATTATGCATAACTGACTGAGGATAAAGGACGATATGGTGGAGTTTTTAGCGGTGATGGCGATTACCTGTCTGGCGGTAATCAGTCCGGGGGCGGATTTCGCCATGGTGACGCGCAACAGTTTAACCGGCGGAAGAAAGGCGGGCATACTGACGGCGTCGGGCATTGCCGTGGGCGTACTGCTGCACGTCGCCTATACCCTGTTGGGGGTGGCGGCCATCATGAGCCAGACGCCGCAACTCTATACGCTGATCAAATATCTGGGCGCGGCCTATCTGCTGTATCTTGGCTATAAAACGTTTACCGATACCAGACCGGGTAGGGACGCCGCCGTGATAACCAATCAGACGTTCGGCGGCTGGCGTTATTTTCGGCAGGGATTTTTTACCAACGCGTTAAATCCGAAAACCACCCTGTTCGTATTAAGCACTTTTTTACAGGTGGTCAACCCGCAAACGCCGTTGCTGTATCAACTGGGCTACGGCGCTTTTATGTCGCTGGCGCATTTTGCCTGGTTCGCTTTGGTGGCGTTATTCCTGACCACGCCCGCGCTTCAGGAGAAGATCAACCGCGGCTACGCCTGGATTAACCGCGCGGTCGGCAGCGGATTAATGATCCTGGCGGGTATGATGATCCTGCACTGAGCGGTATTATGCGCCCCAGGTGTTTTTATCATGAGTAAATGAATGTTATGGAAAACTATCTGGTCATCATCCGCCATACCCCTTTGTGGGTGTGGATGGCGCTGGCCTATCTGCTTTATGCCGGGATGAAAGCCCGGCGACCGAGGCAACAGTCCCTGAGCCGCCTGCTGGTGCTGCCGATGGTTTTTCTGTGCTGGGGCGTCGCCGCGATTTTCCATACGTTGGCGATGGTTGAAGCCGCGGCCGGCGGCTTTTTGCTGGCGCTGATAATCGGCTTGGGCCTGGGATGGCGGTTGGGGAAAAGCGCCGGCGTTTACCGGGGGGAGATCCGCCGCTTCGAGCGCGCCGGATCGTCTGTGCCGCTGGCGTTAATGCTGTTGACCTTTGGTCTGCGGTTCTATTTTTCCATGCAGCTGGCAAGGTTCCCGGAGCTGGCGAACAGCGTCCTGTTCTGTGCGCTGTCCGGCGCCGCCGGGGGAATAACGGCGGGGATCTTCAGCGGCATCGGCATTCGTCTGCTAAACCAGATGCGCAACGTGCCGGTGCGCCACGGTTAAAGGAGAGAGCCGCAGGGCTTGTTAAACTTTGTCACAAAGGTTTTTCCATTGCCTGGGTGCGCGGCGAACGGCGGTAAATTATAATTTGCCGGTCTCTCTCTTCCCATTTAACAGAATACTGTTTAAGCAGTTGAATAATGAATAAAAAATTCAGGCTCTCTTTGTTTGGTATGCTGTTGTTGTCAACCAATATGCTGGTTATTCCGCCGGTATTGGCGCAATCTCCCGCCAAAGCGGCGATTGCCGCGCAGCAGGAAATCGCCTCCGGCAGCGCCATGGTGGTGGATTTACGCGATAACCGCATCCTCTATTCCACTAATCCGGACGTGGTGGTCCCCATCGCCTCGGTGACCAAACTGATGACGGCGCTGGTGGTGCTGGACGCCAATCAGCCGTTGGACGAGGTGCTCGCCGTTGATATCAGCCAGACGGAGGAAATGAAAGGGGTGTATTCTCGCGTGCGTCTGAACAGCGAAATCAACCGCCGCGATATGCTGCTGCTGGCGCTGATGTCGTCGGAAAACCGCGCCGCCGCCAGCCTGGCGCACCACTATCCCGGCGGTTATCGCGCCTTTATCGCCGCCATGAACGCCAAGGCGCGGGCATTGGGGATGAAGCATACGCGCTATGTGGAGCCTACCGGGTTGTCTATCCATAACGTTTCCACCGCGCGCGACCTTACCCGGTTGCTTATCGCCAGCAAACAATATCCTTTACTCAGCCAGCTCAGCACCACCCATGAGAAAATGGTGACGTTTTCCCATCCGGCGTACGTCCTGCCGTTCCGTAATACCAACCACCTGGTGTATAAGCCGGACTGGAATATTCAGCTGACCAAAACGGGGTTCACTAATCAGGCCGGGCACTGCCTGGTGATGCGCACCGTGATTAATCAGCGCCCGGTGGCGCTGGTGGTGCTGGATGCGTTTGGCAAATACACCCATTTCGCCGACGCCAGCCGGCTGCGCAAATGGATGGAAACCGGTAAGATCAGCGCGGTTCCCACCGCCGCGTTAAGCTACAAAAAACAGAAGGCGCTGGCTTCGCGGCAGCCTCAGGCCATGGCAAGCGCCGATAGCGCGGGGATAGAGTAACCGCCGGCGCGGCGGCGGTGAGATTTGCAATCGTAAGGCTCTGACTCAGGACCTTATTCATCAGCCGCCGGCCCGTAAATCCTCGATAATCTCCCCGGCGCGGGCGACATCCTCTTCATGCTCCGACTCACGCCAGGTTTCCGCCAGCGCATCTTCCAGCCAGCGCCGCATGGCCGGCTGGGCGAGCATATGCCGGCAGTAGGCCGCGGCTTGCGGCGCCACCGGCAACTGGTAGGTGCGAATACGAAATACCACCGGAGCAAAAAAGGCGTCCACGGCGGAAAAATCCTTCCCCGCCAGAAACGGGCCGCCGAAGCGGGTTAAGCCTTCCAGCCACAGCTCGTTAAGCCGTTTTAAATCGTTGCTCAAAGCCGGGGTGATATCGTGTATTTTGACTTTTACGCCGCAGCTCATGGCGCAGCTGCCGCGCAGGGCGTTAAAGCCGGAATGCATTTCCGCCGCGGCGCAGCGCGCCCAGGCCCGGGCTTTGGTATCGGCGGGCCACACTTCCTTATGCCGCTCGGCGAGGTATTCGGTTATCGCCAGGGAGTCCCAGACGGTGGTGTCGCCGTCAATCAGGCAGGGCACTTTCGCCGAAGGGGAAAAGGCTTTAAAGGCGGGATTCGCCCCGGCGGAGACGAATGTCACCAGCTTCTCGGCAAAAGGAATGGATAGCGCCTGTAGCAATACCCAGGGGCGCAGCGACCAGGAGGAGTAGTTTTTATTGGCGATATACAGCTGATACATATCTTAGGCTCCTTATTATCAGAACATTAGCATTAGCACGAAATTCGCCGGAGGTCATCCGGCGCGCCAAATTCATGGGGAGAATGTGTCTGCTGTGCAACGAATCGCATTATTTTTGCAGTTTTTACTCAATCAAAGGTAAATAAATACACTATGATTACGCGCTGTGTATTCGAGTGCATAGGCGCGGCGGGCGGAGAATCCATTATGCGTTTTCACACCGCCGGATTTTATGGCGCCTTGGCCGATTTATCTTCAAACCTGTCTTGCGCCTCAGTAACCTGTCCTGATGCCTGGATTGATGGGGTCTTGTATAAAGAATGAAATGGCTTACTTCACTGACTATCGCTATTGGACTTGCCTGTAATCCGCTATTCGCTCAGGAAACCGCCTCCGCACCGCCATATGTGACGCCGTCACACCAGCAGCGTGATGCCTTTGTCTCTGATTTAATAGGGAAAATGACGCTAAACGAAAAAATCGGCCAGCTCAGGCTGATCAGCGTCGGGGCGGATAATCCGAAAGAGGCCATTCGCGAGATGATCAGGAACGGTCAGGTCGGGGCGATTTTCAATACCGTCACGCGGCCCGATATCCGCGCCATGCAGGATCAGGTGATGCAGCTTAGCCGCCTGAAAATCCCTCTGTTTTTCGCCTACGACGTGGTGCACGGCCAGCGCACCATTTTCCCTATCGCGCTGGGGCTGGCATCCAGCTGGGATATGGACGCCATCGCCCTGAGCGGGCGTATCGCCGCCTATGAAGCCACGGAGGACGGCCTGAATATGACCTGGGCGCCGATGGTGGATATTACCCGCGACCCGCGCTGGGGACGGGTATCCGAAGGCTTCGGCGAGGATACCTGGCTAACCGGCAAGATAGCCGGCGTGGTGGTAAAGGCTTTCCAGGGCGACGACCTGACGGCGCGTCACTCCCTGATGACCAGCGTGAAGCACTACGCGCTTTACGGCGCGGTGGAAGGCGGGCGCGATTATAACACCGTGGATATGAGCCCGCAGCGTATGTTTCAGGATTATATGCCGCCCTATAAAGCGGCGATCGATGCGGGCAGCGGCGGGGTGATGGTGGCGCTGAATTCGATTAACGGTACGCCGGCGACGAGCAACAGCTGGCTGCTGAAAGATATTCTGCGCGACCAGTGGCAGTTTAAAGGGATCACCATTACCGATCACGGGGCGATTAAGGAGCTGATTAAGCACGGCGTGGCCGGCAACCCGCGCGATGCTTCCCTTCTGGCTCTGAAATCCGGCGTCGGCATGAGCATGAGCGATGAATATTTTATCCGCTATCTGCCCGAACTGGTGAAAAGCGGCGCGGTGAGCGAGCGGGAAATCGATGAAGCCTGCCGCCAGGTGCTGAACGTTAAATATGATATGGGGCTGTTCCAGGACCCGTATCGCCACCTGGGGCCGGCGGACGCCGATCCGGTCGATACCAACGCGGAAAGCCGCTTACACCGGCTGCAAGCGCGTGAAGTGGCGCGCAAGAGTCTGGTGCTGCTGAAAAACCGCCTGCAGACGCTGCCGCTGAAAAAGCAGGGGACGATCGCCGTGGTCGGGCCGCTGGCCGACAGCAAGCGCGATACCATGGGAAGCTGGTCCGCCGCCGGCGTCACCCGGCAGACCATCACGGTTTATCAGGGCATCAGGAACGCGGTGGGCGGCAACGCCGGGATTTTGTACGCCAAAGGCGCCAATATCAGCAATCACCAGGGGATTATTGATTTCCTTAATCTGTATGAAGAGGCGGTTCAGGTGGATAAACGCCCGCCGCAGGTAATGATCGACGAAGCGGTGCGGGCGGCGCGGCAGGCCGACGTGGTGGTTGCGGTGGTGGGGGAAGCGGCGGGCATGGCGCACGAAGCCTCCAGCCGTTCCAATATCGACCTGCCGCAAAGTCAGCGCGACCTGATTGCGGCACTGAAAGCCACCGGCAAGCCGCTGGTGCTGGTGCTGATGAACGGTCGCCCGCTGGCGCTGGTGCGTGAGGATCAACAGGCGGACGCGCTGCTGGAAACCTGGTTCAGCGGAACGGAAGGGGGCAACGCGATTGCGGACGTGCTGTTCGGCGACTATAACCCGTCCGGCAAGCTGCCGATGTCCTTCCCGCGCTCCGTCGGTCAAATTCCCATCTACTATAACCATTTGCCGTCCGGCCGTCCCTATACGCCGGAAAATCCCGGCAAGTACACCTCGCACTATTATGACGAAGCCAACGGGCCGCTCTATCCGTTTGGTTACGGCCTGAGCTATACCACTTTCAGCGTATCGGACGTGCGCTTGTCCAGCCGGACCATGCCGCGCAACGGCGTGGTAACGGCCAGCGTTACGGTGAAAAACACCGGCGATCGGGCCGGCGAGACCGTGGTGCAGATGTATTTGCATGATGTGGTGGCATCCGTCAGCCGTCCGGTGAAAGAGCTGCGCGGTTTCCAAAAAGTGATGCTGCGTCCGGGAGAAACGCGCACCCTCAGTTTCCCTATCGATCGGGACGCGCTGACATTCTACAACGCCCGTATGCAGCAGGTCGTCGAGCCCGGTGAATATGATGTGTTTATCGGTCTGGATTCGCAGCGGGTTAAAAGCCGGCGTTTCACTATGCTATAACTGAACGTCGCGCCGCCGATGCGCCGTCGGCGGCGCATCAGGCTGTGTATGGCAATTGCCGAGGGAGGAAGTATGCCGTTGACGGAAGTCATTCTGGTTGATGAAAACGACAGGCCGACAGGCGTGATGGAAAAGCAGCAGGCGCACGTACAAGGCGCGTTGCACCGGGCGATAACCGTTTATATTTTCAATTCGCGCCGGCAGCTATTGCTGCAGCGGCGAGCCAGGGCGAAATATCACAGCGGCGGGCTATGGAGCAATACCTGCTGCAGCCATCCGGCTCCGGGCGAGGAGACGCTTCAGGCGGCGCACCGCCGCCTGTATCAGGAAATGGGGCTGCGCTGCGCCCTTACGCCGATGTTTACGCTGAGTTACCGATTGCCGCTGAGCAATGGCTTGATCGAACACGAATTCGGACACGTCTATTTCGGGATCACCGATGAACTCCCTCAGCTCAATCCCGATGAAGCGGATGAGTATCAGTATCTGTCGCTGGAGCAGATCGAACGGCGCATGGTCGCCTCGCCGGAGCTATTTACATCCTGGTTCAAACTGACATTCTCGCGTATTCCGGCCTATTGGGGGCAATTTCACGCGGCGCAGCGCCAGGGTTAGCCTATCTGGCGGGGGACGATTAACCGCCGCGCATGATAATAATGTAACCCACCAGCATAACGCCGCCGACGCCGCCGATGGCGCACAGGGCAAACAGCCCGATAATGCCTGCTTTGCTTAAAGTCATCAGGTTATC
Source organism: Brenneria corticis (assembly GCF_003115855.1). Lineage (GTDB taxonomy): Bacteria > Pseudomonadota > Gammaproteobacteria > Enterobacterales > Enterobacteriaceae > Brenneria > Brenneria corticis. The sequence goes on along the minus strand of NZ_KZ819093.1, from coordinate 15,275 downwards.
CTTTGGTTAATTGCCCTGAATTATAAAGCCTTCGGCGCCTTAAACAAGGCGGGAATGGCATTCAGCGGTGAAACAGCAAGATCAAGCCGAAGCCGAGCAAAATGACGCCGGCGCCGCGTTCGATAGGAGTCAGATAGCGCTCAAGCCGCTGCTGTATCAGCGGCAGCGTCATCAGCGCGGCCACCAGCAGATCCCAGCCCAGCACCACGAAGAACATCCAGCCGCCGCTGACCATCTGCTGGGTTACGGTGACGTGCTGACCGAGGATCGTGGTCATCAGGCTGATATAAAACAGCATATTTTTGGGGTTCAGCAGCGCGGATCCCAGCCCCAGCAGAATTTGCCGGGCAAAGGACGGGCGGCCGTCCGCCTGCCGCGCGGCCGAGAGCCGATGCGCTGAGCGGCTTGTCAGCAACTGATAACCGATCCACAGCAGATAGCAGGCGCCGCCCAGTTCCATAAGGGAAAACAGCCGCGTTGAGTGCTGCATACCCGCCCAGCCGATGGTCGCCAGCAGAATATACATGCCGTTTCCCAGCGCAATGCCCAGACAGATCCCGGCGCTGCCGCGAAAACGGTAACGGATGGCGTAAGCGGTCAACAGAAAGAAGTCCGGACCGGGGCTCAGCAGGGCCACAAAATGAGCCAGCGCCAGCGCGGGAAAATTGGCGGGAAAAAAAGTACCGATTAACATAACGATGACCTCGCAGAATGAACGAGGTCAGTCTAGGCCATTGATGTCGCTATTTATTGTCAAATATTGATCGCGCCTGACGATACTGTCCGGGCGTTGCCGCCGTGTATCGCACGAAGATTTTATGGAAGTGGCTTTGATCGCAAAATCCGCTCTGATAGCCGGCATCGGCCAGCGGGACGCCATTTTTCAGCAGGGTTTTGGCGTATTCAATCCGCGCATTATTAAGAAAAGCCATCGGCGTGATGCCGGTATCCTGGCGAAATTGCCGCACGATGGTTTCCCGCCGCACGTTCAACTCTTGCGCCAGGGTTTCCAGCGACGGCGCTTGCTGCAGGTCGCTCAACAGGCGCTGGCGTACGTGGCGCGTGGTAGGCTGGGCGGGCAACGGTTCGGGCGGCGCAAGCGGGGAGCAGTATTGCAGCAATAGCGGGGTAATCAACTGGTTCAGCGTTTGTCCGGCCGCCGCTACCTCTCCGCGATGCAACTGGCCGATCAGCCGTTGATAGCGGGTAAACCGCGCCGGGTCGCGCAGAATAACGCAGCGGCAGTGCAGCGACGTAACCGGAAATCCGCAGCGTTCGGACAGCCGTTTCAGGCACCATGCCGTGTCCAGATACAGCATATGATAACTGCGGGTTTGGCCGGGCAGGGGATTACAGCTGTGCGGCTGGCGCGGATCGATAAAAATCAGGTCGCCCGCCCGTAGCCGGCGAATCTCCCCGCGGTAATGGCAGAGCGTCGAACCCTGTTCGATGGCGCCGATGGAGAACTGTTCATGGCTGTGCGTTTTATAGGCATGGCCGCTGCGCCAGGTCGAGCGGCTCTCCACGTGCGGCAGCAGCGGTGAAAACCAGTATGCTTGATCGACAGTATGAACGGATGACATGGTGAACGGCCCGCTATCAAAACAGACTGTTACCCTAATCGGCGCGCGGAAATTTGTCGAGCGGCGATATCGGCTGACGTTATGCCCGGTCTGTGGGACAATAGCGGCCGGATTGACTGAATACAGAGAATGCATGGCGCTGTCCCCCGCAATAAAACAGCAGATCGGCCAATGGTATAAGGCCCTGCAACAGCAGATCCCGGATTTTATTCCCCGCATACCCCAACGACAGATGATTGCCGAAGTGGCGAAAACGCTGGCGGGCGACTATCCGCGTCATCTGGCTATCGAAGCCCCGACCGGGGTGGGCAAAACGCTCTCCTATCTGATCCCCGGCATCGCGGTCGGGCGGGCGGAAGAAAAAACGCTGGTGGTCAGCACGGCGAACGTGGCCCTGCAGGATCAGATCTTCAGCAAGGATTTACCGCTGTTGCAGAAGTTCATTCCCGAACTGACCTTCACCGCGGCGTTTGGCCGCGGGCGCTATGTGTGCCCGCGCAATCTGGCGATGCTGGCGACGGACGCTGATGCGCAGGGCGATTTAACCCTCTATCTGGGCGATGAGCTAGCGCCGTCCAGCCGCGAGGAGCAGGGCAAGTGCGCACGTATCGCCACGGCGTTGCAAGGCCACGCCTGGGACGGCCTGCGCGATCACTATCAGGAATCCATCGCCGACGGCCTGTGGCGCAAACTCAGCACCGACAAGGCCAATTGCCTGGGCCATAACTGCCATTATTTCCGCGAGTGTCCGTTTTTTATCGCCCGGCGCGAGATTGAAAACGCCGATGTGGTGGTAACCAACCACGCGCTGGTGATGGCGGCGATGGAAAGCGAATCGGTGTTGCCGAACCCGAAACATATGCTGCTGGTGCTGGATGAAGGGCACCATATTCCCGACGTCGCCCGCGATACGCTGGAAATGTCCGGCGACGTCACGCCCGGTCATATCGCCCTGCAGTTGGAGCAGGTGGTGCAGCAGATTGGGCTGTGTATGGCGCAGTTTGCTCCGAAGTCGCCGCCGCGCCTGGCGCACGGCGAACGGCTGACCGCCCACTGCGAGGAGCTGCGCGACGCGGCGCAGTCGTTTGCGCAGCTATGCGGACTGTTTTTGCCGCCGGAGAGCGCGGAAAACGAGTACCGCTTTCCGCTGGGAAAAATGCCGGAGGAGATGCGCGAAAACTGTATCCGCCTGTTTAAACTTACCGATAGTCTGCGCGGGCTGACGGAATATATGCTCAACGACCTCGGCGAGAAAACCGGCAAACATGACGTGGTGCGTTTACACCAGACGCTGTTGAAAATGAGCCGGCTGCTGGGCTATCTGGAGTCTCTGAGCAAGCTGTGGCGTCTGGCGGCGATGGAAAAATCCTCCAATGCGCCGGTATCCAAATGGCTCACCCGCGATATCCGCGAGGGACAGGGGCACCTGTTGCTGCACTGCGCCGGCATCCGCGTGTGCGACCAGTTGGAAAAGCTGTTGTGGAACAATGTGCCGCACGTGGTGGTGACCTCGGCGACGCTGCGGTCGTTAAACAGTTTTTCGCGCTTGCAGGAGCTGTCCGGTCTGAATGAGCCGGCCGGCGACCGTTTTCTGGCGCTGGATTCGCCGTTCAATCACCGGGAACAGGGGCGGCTGGTGATCCCGAAAATGCGCCACGAACCCTTGCTGAAAAGCGAGGCGCAGCATATTGCCGAAATGGCGCGCTTTTTCCGCGCCGAGCTGCAACGGGGCAAACATCGCGGCCTGTTGATGCTGTTCGCCAGCCAGCGCGCCATGCAGCTTTTCCTGATGCAGGTCGCCGACCTGCGGCTGATGCTGCTGGTTCAGGGCGATAAACCGCGCTATCGGCTGGTTGAACTACACCGCCAGCGGGTGGAGGAAGGGCAGACCAGCGTACTCATCGGTTTGCAGTCCTTCGCCGAAGGGCTGGATCTGAAAGGCGAGCTGCTTTCCCAGGTGCATATCCATAAAATCGCTTTCCCGCCGATTGACAGCCCGATCATTCTGACGGAAGGCGAATGGCTGAAAAGTCTGAAACGTCAGCCGTTCGTGGTGCAAAGCCTCCCCAGCGCCTCATTCAGCCTTATTCAGCAGGTGGGGCGACTGATCCGCAGCCATGAGTGCTTCGGCGAAATCGTTATTTACGATCGCCGCCTGCTGACCAAAGGCTATGGCGGCCAACTGCTTGGCGCGCTGCCGGTGTTTCCCATTGAGGAAAGGGAGATGCCGTAATCTCTGACGGGTTGTCGCGAGGCCTGTTGACCGATTTTGAGCGCGGCATCGACAAGATTGGCCGGCAGACTACACTTTATTTTCATCAGGATAGTGACGCCGCCAGGAGAATATGACCCGACAACCCCGGCATTTTTCGTTGAAAGTGCTCACCATTAACACCCATAAAGGCTTCACGGCGTTTAATCGCCGCTTTATTTTGCCTGAGCTGCGTGACGCGGTACGCACCGTCAGCGCGGATATCGTCTGCCTGCAGGAAGTGATGGGCGCCCATGAAGTGCATCCATTACGCGTAGAAAACTGGCCGGACACCACGCACTACGAATACCTTGCCGACACCATCTGGAGCGACTACGCCTACGGGCGCAACGCGGTCTATCCCGAAGGTCACCACGGTAATGCGGTATTGTCGCGTTTTCCTATTGCGCATTATGAAAATCATGATGTCTCGGTGGGTGAAAGCGAGAAGCGCGGATTGCTTTATTGCCGGATTGCGCCGCCGGAGCTGGCTTTTCCCATTCATGTCGCCTCGGTGCATCTTGGCCTGTGGGAATCGCATCGCCGGGCGCAGCTAATGATGATGGCGAAATGGGTCAATTCACTGCCCGAAGGCGAACCGGTGGTCGTGGCCGGCGATTTCAACGACTGGCGCCAGTACGCCAATCCTCTTTTGCAGGCCGAGGCCGGACTCGAGGAGATCTTCACCCGCACGCGCGGCAGACCCGCGCGCACTTTCCCGGCGGGCTTTCCCCTGTTGCGTCTCGATCGGATTTATGTGAAAAACGCTTATGCCAGTAGTCCGACCGCGCTGGCTTTGCGCAGCTGGCGTCATCTGTCCGACCACGCCCCTTTAAGTGCGGAAATACACTTATGAAATGTTCATGGCGAGAAGGAAACCGGATCACATTACTGGAAAATGGCGATCGCTATTACCCGGCGGTGTTTAACGCCATCGGCAATGCGCAGAGTAAAGTCATCCTTGAAACCTTTATCTGGTTTGAAGATAACGTGGGCCGCAAGCTTCAGAACATCGTGTTGCGCGCCGCGCGGCGCGGCGTGAAGGTGGAGGTTTTACTCGACGGCTACGGTTCGGCGGATTTGAGCAAAACATTCGTCAATGAACTCACCTCTGCCGGCGTGGTGTTCCGTTACTACGATCCGCGTCCTCGCCTGTTTGGCATGCGCACCAACGTGTTCCGGCGGCTGCACCGCAAAATTGTGGTGGTGGATGATAGGGTGGCGTTTGTCGGCGGGATTAACTATTCCGACGAGCATATGTCCGACTACGGCCCGCAGGCCAAGCAGGATTACGCCGTGCAGGTTGAAGGACCGGTGGTGCGCGACATTTCGCTGTTTGAGCTGGAAAACCTCTCCGGCCAGGGCGCCGCGCGCCGCTGGTGGGCGCGCCATCATCGCCCGGAAGAGAACCCGAAGCCCGGCGAAGCGCAGGCGTTGTTCGTCTGGCGCGACAATGAAGCGCATCGCGATGATATTGAGCGTCACTATCTGAAGATGCTGGCCAATGCAAAGCGCGAGGTGATTATCGCCAACGCCTATTTCTTCCCCGGCTATCGCTTTCTGCATGCCATGCGCAACGCGGCGCGGCGCGGCGTGCGGGTGAAGCTTATCGTGCAGGGCGAGCCGGATATGCCGATCGTCAAAGTCGGCGCGAGCCTGCTTTACCGCTATCTGATGAAAGGCGGCGTGCAGATTTATGAATATCGCCGCCGCCCGCTGCACGGCAAAGTGGCGCTGATGGATGGGCACTGGGCGACGGTCGGCTCCAGCAATCTCGATCCTCTCAGTCTGTCGCTCAATCTGGAAGCCAACCTGATCGTTCACGATCGCGCCTTTAACCAGACGCTGCGCGACAATCTCAACCCTATTATCGCCAATGACTGCGTACGCGTGGATGAATCGATGGCGCCGAAACGCACCTGGTGGAACCTGACCCAAAGCGTTGTGGTGTTCCACTTCCTGCGCTATTTCCCGGCATTGCTCGGCTGGCTGCCCGCCCATACGCCGAAGCTGGCGCAGGTGCCGCCCCCGGTGCAGCCGGAGATTGAAACCCAGGATCGCGTTAAAACGGAAACCCAGGAGTGAAACCCTGATGTCAAAATCCTATCCGCGCCGGCGTCTGGCAAAAAAACCTTACCTGGCTTTTTCTTATTTCCGTCGCCGCCCTGCTGGTTTATCGCGCGCTTTATTTCTTTCTGCCGCTGTTCCTGGCGATGATCGGCTATCTGATACTGGAGAGTCGGCCGAAACATTGCGGGCGAATAACCAGAAAGGCTCCGTTCGTGGATAAATAGCGCCTGTTTTTGCCCTGCATGGTCATTCTTTACATTGTTAATAACAAAGCGAAACATGCTATTTTCGTGAGATAAGCTACCAACGACGTCGTCGTTAACGAGAGGCCAGCATGGATTACACCAAGGTTATTAAAGAGGTCGGACGCGGTAAGAACCATGCCCGCGATTTGGATCAGGCAACCGCCTATGAACTTTACCGCCGTATGCTGGATGGGGACGTGCCGGAGCTTGAGCTGGGCGGGCTGCTGATTGCCTTTCGCATCAAAGGCGAGTCTGAATCCGAGATGCTCGGTTTTTATCAGGCGATGAGCGAGCGGGTTCTGCGCCTGCGGCCGCCGGAGCAGGGGCCGATGCCGGTGGTGATCCCCAGCTATAACGGGGCGAGAAGACAGGCCAATCTGACGCCGCTGCTGGCGCTTCTGCTGGCGAAACTGGGTTATCCGGTGGTGGTCCACGGCGTGAGCGACGATCCCACCCGCGTTACCAGCGCCGAGATATTGCATAATCTGGGGATCCCAGCGGTGGAAAGCGCCGAACAGGCGCAACGGCTGCTGGATAAGGGCGAGCCGCTGTTTATTCCCATCTCGCTGCTGTGTCCGCCAATCGACCGGCAGCTGCAGCTGCGCTGGCGTATGGGGGTGCGCAATAGCAGCCATACCCTGGCCAAGCTGGCCACGCCCTTTGCCGAAAGCGGCGCGCTGCGGCTCGCCAGCGTATCGCACCCCGAATATATTGCCCGCGTCGGCACTTTTTTCAAGGATATCCATGGTCGGGCGCTGTTGATGCAGGGTACCGAAGGGGAGGTGTACGCCAATCCCCAACGCTGTCCTGAAATTCATTTTATTCATCAGCAGGATACGCAGGTTCTGCAACTGCGTCAGGATATCGCGCCGGCGCCGGACGGTTTGCCGATAGCGAAAGATGCGGCGACAACGGCGCGCTGGACGGCGCAATGTCTGGCGGGGGAGATAGCGTTGCCGCAGGCGATTCGTCTGCAACTGGCCAGCTGCCTGGTGGCCGGCGGCGACGCGCCGTCGATGGAGCAGGCGGTGGCAAGCATCGGAAAACGTCTGGGTTAAGAGAGAGAAAGCAATCATGCAACAGGCTGTGGATTATTTTAATGCGCTGAACCGCGACTATCTGGCGGTTCACCAAACCAAAGAAGATCTGTTCTGGCAACTGTATATGGGAACCGGGGACGAGGAGGTATCGGCCCGTTTTTCCGCGGCGGAAAGCGCTTATAAACGTTTTATCGCCCAGCCGCAGCGGCTGGTTGAATTACGCGATCATCTTGCCGCGCTGGAAAATAGCCCGGCGAATGACGACCAGCGGGCGTTGCTGCACGGTCTGCGCGGGTGGTATCGCTTTTTTGACTGCAACGTGATTGAAGATGCCAAGGCGCAGGCGCTGATGGATGAGATCATCGCGGCGGAAAGCGCGCTGTACGCCAAGCGCAAAGGCTATGAAATGACGCATCTGGACGCCAACGGCGAGCGGGTCGCGGCATCATTGGGCGAACTGCTGACCAACCAGGCGACGAATGATACCGAAGCGTATCGGCAGAGCTCGCAACAGGCGCTGCGGGATCTGGAACAATGGCTGCTGCGTAACGGCTTCCCGGAGCTGATCGGCCTGCGCAACCGCTTTGCCCGCCAGATGGGATACCGCAACTATTTCGATTACAAGGTGAATAAAACCGAGCGGATGACCCCGGAACAGCTTTTCGCCATTCTCGATCCGTTCGAAAAGCAAACCTGGGAGGCGAACGCCCGCAGCCTGAAGGAGTTGGCCGCCGCAAAAGGGCCGCAGGCGTTACAGCCTTGGAATATTCGCTATGCCAGCGCCGGCGACGTAACCCGTCAGCTTGATCCCTATTTCCCGTTCTCCGCCTCGCTGGAACGCTGGTTAAACAGTTTCAAGCGTCTGCATATCGGCTTTAACGGGGCGGAAATGCAGCTCGACCTGTTGGTGCGCAAGGGCAAGTACGAAAATGGCTTTATGCACGGCCCGGTGCCGCCGTTTTTTCAGCAGGGAGAGTGGATCCCGGCGCGGATTAATTTTACCAGCCTGGCGAAGCCGGATCAGGTCGGCAGCGGTGCCAGCGGCATCAATACCCTGTTCCATGAGGGCGGACACGCCGCGCATTTCGCCAATATTCGCCAGAACGCCCCCTGTTTTTCACAGGAGTTTCCGCCGACCTCCATGGCTTACGCGGAGACGCAGTCCATGTTCTGCGACAGCCTGCTGCACGATGCCGACTGGCTGAAACGCTATGCGAAAAACCGGCAGGGTGAGGTCATCCCCGATGAGCTTATCCGCGCCGATATCCGCACGCGCCAGCCGATGCGCGCATTTAACGAGCGCCATATTCTGCTGGTGCCCTATTTTGAGTGGGAACTCTATTCCTGGAGCGACGAGCAGCGCACGCCGGAGGCGATAACCAAACTGGCGCGGGATATCGAACAACGCATTCTGGGGATTGGCGGCAGTCCGCGGCCCACGCTGGCGATCCCCCATCTGCTGTCGATGGAGTCTGCCTGTTCCTATCAGGGATATCTGCTGGCGCTGATGGCGGTGGAGCAAACGCGGCATTACTTCCTGCAGCGGGACGGTTATCTGAGCGACAATGCGGCGATCGGCCCCGACCTGGCGCGGCATTACTGGCTGCCCGGCAATAGCGTCAGCCATGATGATACCTTGCGCAGTCTGACGGGCGAAGGTTTCAACCCCGCTTATCTGGCGCAGGCGTGCAACCTGACGGTGGAAGAGGCCTGGCAGCGGGCGGAAGCCGCCATCGAGCAGGCGTCGCAGCGTCCGCTGCCCGCGGCGGATTTCGACCTGGCCGCCCGCATCCGGATTGTCGACGGCAGCCGGGTGATTGCCGATAATCAGCAGGGTGACGAGGTGATGTGCCGGGATTTCGCCGCGTTTATCGAACGGGAATATGATCGGTAACAGGGATGGAAGAGGGGGGAATTCCCCCTTTCAGACCATTAACAAAGTTCGATATTAGGGAGAGCGTGGCGAGGGGCCGTAGTGCCCCTCGGTACGGTAGGCCCGTGTATCTCAGGTTCACAGACGAATTTGTCTGCAACCTCCTTTTGTCAGGATACGTGCTGTAAAAACTCGCGCAGGCGATCGCTCGGCGGGTTGCCAATCAGCGTTTCCGGGTCGCCATCTTCGGCAATGCGGCCCTTATCGATAAAGATCAGGCGCGAAGCCACCTTATGCGCAAACCCCACCTCGTGGGTAACGATAACCATGGTCATCCCTTCTTCCGCCAAATCCTTCATCACCGTCAGCACCTCATGGCGCAGCTCGGGATCCAGCGCCGAGGTCGGTTCATCGAACAGCATCAGCTTAGGTTTCACCGCCAAGGCGCGCGCAATGGCGACGCGCTGCTGCTGACCGCCGGAAAGTTCGGACGGATAGTGATGCCCCCTTTCAGACAGTCCCACTTTCGCCAGCAGCTCCCGCGCCAGCTTTTCCGCCTGCGCTTTACTGGCGCCGCGCACCCGGATAGGGCCGAACGCCACGTTTTCCAGCGCGGTAAGATGCGGAAACAGGTAGAACTGCTGAAATACCATCCCGGCTTCCTGACGGATCAGCCGCTCATCGACCCGGGGATCGCTAACGCTCAGACCGTCGACAATCAGCTCTCCGCTGGTAATCTCTTCCAGCTTGTTGATGCAGCGCAACAGCGTGGATTTACCGGAGCCTGAAGGGCCGATAATCACCACCACTTCACCCTGATTAATTTTCAGATCGATGTCGTGTAAAACTTTGGTTTGACCAAAGTGTTTGGAAACGTTTTTAAATTCAATCATATAATCTTAAGTCTTCTTTCCAGACGACGCAGGACGAAGCTGAGCACCAGCGTGATAAACAGATAAATCACCGCGACCGCGCTCCAGATTTCCAGCGCGCGGAAATTGCCGGCGATGATTTCCTGACCCGAACGGGTCAGTTCCGCCACGCCGATGACGATAAACAGCGAGGTGTCTTTGATGCTGATGATCCACTGATTGCCCAGCGGAGGCAGCATACGGCGCAGCGCCAGCGGCGCGATGACATAGCGCAGCGTATCCCGGCGGGACAATCCCAGCGCCAGTCCGGCCTCGCGGAAGCCATTGTGAATCGACAGCACCGAGCCGCGGGTGATTTCCGCGATGTAGGCGCCGGAGTTGATCATGATGGTGACCACGGCGGCGGCGAACGGATCGATGCGTACGGAGGTGAAAATCATCGGCAGGGCGAAATAAATAAACATCACCTGCACCACGATCGGCGTGCCGCGGATGATTTCAATAAACACCAGTGCGATACGGCTGGAAAACCAGCCGCCGTAAGCGCGGGCAAAGCCCGCGAGAACACCGATAACCAAGCCGCCCAGCAGACCCAATACCGAGATCAGCAGGGTCATTTTCGCCCCTTCCAACAAAAGAGGCAGAGAAGGCCAGATGGCGCTCCAGTCAAACTGCATGGAATATCTCCAGATTAAAGCGGCAATTACTTAGGTTCTACGCCAAACCACTTTTTGTAGATTTCAGCATAGGTGCCGTTTTCCCGCAGTGTTTTCAGCGCGCCGTTGACTTTGTCGCGCAGGTCGCTGCCTTTCGGGAAAGCGATGCCGTATTGTTGTGCCTTGATGGAGTCGCCCACGGCTTTGAACTGGCCGTTACCGGCGGTTTTAATGAAGTAGAGGATGTTCGGCGTATCGTGCAGCACGGCGTCGGCGCGGTTGGTGCCTAATTCCATATAGGCGTTGTCAATGTTCGGGAACTGACGCAGATCTTTGGTCTTGATATTCGCTTTGGCGTAATCAACCGAACCGGTGCCGCCTTTTACCGCCAGCACTTTTCCTGCCAGATCTTTCTCGCTCTTGATGTCGTCGTTATCGGCCTTCACCATCACCAGCAGGCCGCTGTTGTAATAACCGTCGGAGAAGTCGATGGCCTTTTTGCGCTCTTCGGTGATGGTGATGCCCGCCAATGCCAGATCCACATTACGGGTTTGCAGCGCGGGGATGATGCCGCCGAAATCCATCGGCTTCAGGGTATAGCTTACATTAAGCTGTTTGGCGATGGCGTCCCACAGGTCGATGTCAAAACCGACATATTTGTCGCCCTGCTTGAATTCAAAGGGAACAAAGGCGGTATCGGTGGCGACGATAAGTTGTTTCTCCGCCGCGTGGCTGGAAATACTCAGGGTCAGCGTCAACGCGGCCAAAGAGGCTTTCAGTAGTGATTTCATTAAATCCTTCCTAATTATCCGTTGTGAGAAATTTTTGGCAGACAGGTCATATATCAATAATATTCTGGAATAAAAACCTGTTAGAACAGAAGGTTGCTTACAGAATGCTGTGTTTCACCCGCTATTTCCGCTTAATGACCGAGCCAACGGCATGGTTTATCGCCCCATAGCCGTTTATGCAGGGCGTGGTTATGATTAACCAATTTGTGCGGCGGACACAACCGTTGTTTGGCGTAGTGGAGGATTATTGGGGGCGGGCGTTAATTTTTTGAGCATTGATTTGGGGGATGGTACGCCAGTCGCGATGCGGCGATAGTGGGAGGCAGAAACGCTGGCATAAAAAACACAGGGAGGCAGAGGGATCCCCTCAGATTCCTATAATAATGATAGGGATTGCGGCTCTCTGTAAAAGTTACAAAATGACATTATCTTTTATTTCACCTTAACATTGAAGTTAGGTAAAAAATGCATGCGTACGCGCCCACTCCAGATATAACGGCCACTCCTGAATTATTCGACAACCTTAGTATTAACAATGTTGTCACCACGCCTACTAAGTAACTTAATTGCGATGAGATACCGATCTCTATTGCGTCCCGTAAACCGGGAATAACGGTCACAACAGTGATTGCTGCTAATAATGACGGACCTAACGCCGCTAGTACCGGTGAGCCATTTCCCCGTTCACCTGTATTTGCCTTGCTTTTTTTTCTGATCGCAAAAGGCAAGGCTCGGGTAAGGTAGGTAATAAGAGCCATGCCGATTACCGCAATCCAAGCCAAATCAGACGACAACATCATGATACTTACTCCTTATGAGCACTGCTCCACAGCCACATACCGCACCGGCCAATAACGCCAGCGCCGTCATCCCTTGTAAATAGCAAAAAGAGGCGGCAAACGCTGAAATAACGATCGGTAATTGAGATGAGCGATTAAAACTTTCATAAACCAGTACTATAAACAGTGCTGGCAAAGCAAATGGCATAGCTTCAGCTAAGAGAGGTACGCTCTGGCTGAGCCTGACACCTGCAAAAGCGCCGAGTGCAGTACCCAACAACCATGACAAATAGCTGCTGAGGCCTAGCCAACCTAGCCAAAGATTTCTCTGTTTTTTTTCCACTGCCAACATTCTGACCAACGCGGTGGCAAACACCTCATCAGTCAGGGTGAAAGCCGTCACCAACTGTTGCCGGAGACCATCCGGCAATTTGGGGATCAGTACTGCGCCATACAATAAATGCCTAGCATCCATTAAAGCGCATAGGCCCAGTACCAATAGCCAAGAAGCACCAGAGTGGATAGCTGCCAACAGTACGAACTGGCTGGCTCCAGCAAAAATAAATGCAGACATACCAAGGAGGAGAGAAGGCGGTAATCCATTTACAACCCCAGCCATGCCGAAGGCAAAGGCAATGGGGAGATAGCCGGTAACAATCGGCAATGATGCTCTGATAGCCCCCCATCGCACCTTGGTCTGAGTCATCATAATGCTCGGAGAACAAACAAGTGCGTCCCCGCCTCCCATTCATCCCGACCACAGGTGGCATACAGCCGCTGATGGTAGCTGATGTCAAAACCAGCGGAACAAGCTAAATCAGTAAAACAGCGCGGGTGGGTTTTCTGTTCAACCTCATAATCCAGGCCAGCGACTAATGCTTCTAATTCCAGAAAATGTAATCGGTAAAACGCAAGTAACGGATGACCAGATTGAGTAGGCAATACCAATTTTTCCAGTAATTCAAGCAAATTACGGCAACGATATTCGGCTCTCGCCAAATCGCCAGTACGAGCTTCAAACAGAGCCAGCGGCACATTATGCTGGATGGCTCGGATCAAAGATTCTTCCGGCGAAACCAGCTCATCAACAGGAACTGGAGCCAGTGTATCAGCGATGTACTGTAAATGATGGGAAATCAAAGCCAGCTTACGTTCCCGAGCATCACCGAACTGACAGATCATTTCATCGGAGACAATAAATACCCCATCCGGCTTGAGCTGACGACGAACAGACGTCAGAAAATCGAATGTATCATGATGGCGAGAAGCACCAACGGAAATTGCTGCCAAATAGGGATTCTCCGGTACGGACAGTTCAGTGATACTGGCTTTCAGAGAGTGAACGTTGTCATATCCATTGAAAAGTTTCTGTAGATGATTAAACGCTGTTTCACTCGGATCGACTGTTGTGGCTTCCAACTGCGGCATCAGTTCCAACACCATCTTGAGCGGTGAGCCGGGACCGGTGCCGACATCAAGAATATGTCCAGCCTGTCCTTGAAAAATCTGTTCCAGATACAGAGCAATAGCTACAGACTGCTTAGCATAGGCTGGATGCACTAGTTCGTAAGCGGCATAGGCATCAACATTGATCCGATCTTCAAATAGCACTACATCAGTGCTTTTTTCTACCATTTCAGTGTGTTCATAGGCAGGTGCTGCCCGCAATGGTACAGCAGGATGACCATGACGGGTCAAAGACTCCGCAGCCAGAGTAGACAAACACACCAATTTACTCTGAGAAAGCTCACGCAATATCGCTATCTCGGATTCATCCAGAGGGTTCCACAACGAATAGCTACGGTTACAAAGTTCTACAGCTTGTCGCAGCATCGGATTGTTAAGCTTAGGCAACGGTAATAACGTATGCTTACCTTGTCGAGAGAGATAAATCAGCATCAGCCCTTGCTCATCGACAATAAATGTCTGTGAACCTGATGCTCCAGAAAACGCAGGCACATCCAGCTTCTGCATCAATTGGGAAAACGCAGATGGTTTATCAACAGGAAACTGTTTGAAACTAAGACGCACCGCGTTCACTCCCTGGCGACTCTCTAGAGCCATACGGTCGGCTTGTTGCTTCAATCCGGTCCAGTCTTCTTCGGTCTGAGGCCAGTCGCGTTGTACGTCATACGCGCCCAGAGTTATCTCTGATAAAACAGGGTAAATCACGCTAACCATCAGCGAACAGGGTTCGCCTAAACTTTGGTAAAGGTGCTGGCTATCACCTTTGAAGCTATAGCTCTGTCCAGTCGAACGGAACACCGGGGCAGTACTTTGCCCTACCAGCACCTGCCCTTTGAGCACTACTACGCTTTCTTCCACTCCTGTCATATGACTATCAGCATAACGCTTAGTGCGTGGTGCCAGCTCCATGATATAGGTCTCTATCACCCGCGGTGTATTTTGTCGATTAATGAGTCGAACACTGACGCCTTCGGAAACCGAATCAACAGTTTGCTCATTATCAGCGTCAATAAGTTCGCCAAATGGAACATCTAATGCCCTGGCCAATTTCCAAACAGTTTCAATAGTTGGGTTGCCGCGACCGGCTTCGATGCCTGATAAGGTCGCTTTACCTATACCACTAACTTCCGCCAAGCCTGACAAAGTCATACCTCTGGTCTGCCTGACTTTAGTAAGGTTAACTGAAACGGAAGTACGGAATTCACTGGCTAGAGTGGAGAAAGTGTCCATGAATGGGGTTCCTTATACAGAACAATTTAATTCAATATAACGAACAAATTTTGTTGTCGTCAAGAAGTGGTTCTTTAAAAAGAACGCTAAAGAGAGGAGATATGAGGGGCGACGGACGGTAATCCGATACTCACAATGCGCTGTTACTAGATGTTTATCTGTTTTTGACCCAGCAGCAGCAACCAACTATCCCTGTTGTTGATTGCTGGTTTATCCAAAACAATTATTTCTCCTACGTCAGCTTTCACTTCACGATATCGCCTCATGGTATGAGCCGGAGTAGTGAGGTGAAAGCATGAGGCGATTGCGGCAGCTTTTTTTATGACGGGCAAGTACGCCCGCCATAAAAAAAGGCCGCATACGCGGCCCCAGATTGCTGACGAACCCCACATTTTCCGTGGGGTTCTTGTTTTATAAG